>NZ_JBHSEP010000010.1:0-204231 GCF_042654645.1 Cohnella hongkongensis
GGCCGTACTACTTTTGCGAATATCGCTTCCGCAGCACCCACGCCCACAATCCCTCCGGGGCGTTCATGATGCTGGCTACGAGCGCCTGCGCCACCATCTATACGCATAACGAGTACGGGAGGCTTCGAATGGCTCGAACAAGCAGCGGCCCGGCGGAGAGAGTAGCGGCCGATAGAGGAGGGCAAAAGCCCTCAGTCGCCTAACCCGGTTCCGACTATTTAAGTATAAATGCCGTCCGGCTGTGGCCATCCTTTGTCTTGCTGACTTCCAGGACGGCGGGGAACGCCATTTTCAACTCCTGCACATGCGAGATGACACCGATCATGCGGCCGGATTGCTGAAGATCGACGAGCGCGGCGATCGCCTTGTTCAGGGAGTCCTCGTCCAGAGAGCCGAATCCCTCGTCGATGAACATCATTTCGATGGAGACGCCGCCTTGATAGGACTGGATAACATCGGTCATCCCAAGGGCCAGGCAGAGGGAGGCGTTGAACTTCTCCCCGCCGGACATCGACTTGACGTCGCGATTCAGTCCGGTATAGGCGTCGTACACGTCGAGTCCGAGGCCGCTTTGCTTGCCGCGGGATTCGAGTCGGTCGCTTCTCTCCAGCCGAAATTGCCCATTGGACAGGTCGGTCAGTCTGGCGTTCGCGGCATGCAGTATCTGCTCGAGAAATTCGATCAGGATGTAGCGCTCGAACGAAATTTTCAACGGATTGTCGCCCTTGAGCATCTGATAAATATCGGCGACCTGCTGCTGCTGCTGTTCCAGCTCGCGGAATTGCGCCTCGGTCTCGGCGATTGCGGCGAGCAGTCTTCGGGCTTCGCGTTCGTGCCCTGCGACGGCGTGCAGTTCGGCGACGACCAACTCCAATCGCGCCTTCAGCTCGTTCATCGCCTCCTGGAGCGAAACGGCGTCGGGGCGGGACTTGCCGGTCAGATCGTCCTCCAGCTCGGCGATTTGCTGGCTCAAGGCGGACAGCTGAAGCCGGAACTGCTCGAGCATGCCGGCAAGCCGCTCCCGCTCCGGCTCGGCCATTTTGGCCGCGCGGTAATGCTCAGCCGTGTCGAAACCGACATCTGCCAGCTGTTCGGCGAACCGCTGCTCGGCTTGCTGGCGCTGCCGCTCGGCTTCCTGCAGCTGGCTGGACGCCTGAACGACGTTGGTTTTCTCCTCTACGAGCTTGGTCTGTGCGCTCTGCAGTCCCCGCTGCGCATCCGACCATTCGGCGTTCAACCGTTCGACGAGCATCGCTTGTTCGCGATGGCGAACCGCGAGCGCGTCCGGCGAGCGCAACGGCTCCGGTACGCGGCCCAGCTCGTTCTCCAGCACGGACTGCTTGGAGCTGCGCTCCACCGACAGAACGTGCTGCTCGGCGAGCAGCCGCTCGCGCTCGGCCTGCAGGCGTTCAAGCTGCGCCTCCAGCTTCTCGGCTTCCTGCCGGCGGCTTCGGACGGCCTCGGCCTGCTGCTTCAAGCGGTCGGTTTCCTGACGTACGCGCTTGCCTTCCTCCTCGGCCCGGATCAGTTGCTCGCCAAGCGGCTCTGCGGTAATGCCGTATTCGGCGATCAACTCCGCACGGCCGGCTCGGCTGGCGCCCGTCGCCGCTGCCTGCGCCCGCGCTTCGCCCAGTTCGCGTTCGGCAGCGCGGAGCTTCTCCTTCGCCTCCTGCAGCTGTTCGCGCGTCGGGACACTCGCTGCCGGAACGGCTCTTGCCGGATGCGACTCGCTTCCGCATACCGGACACGGCATGCCGTCGTGCAGATGCTCGGCCAGCAGGCCGGCTTGCCCTTCCAGCCAGAGCAGCTCCGCGCGGTCGTGCTCGGCCTTGAGCTCCGCCAGCGACCGGGTCAGCCGCTCCTCCAGCCGCGACCCGTTCTCCAGCCGCTGATCGAGCTCGGCCAGCTCCTTAAGCAGCTTGTACTTGCTCTTCAATCTCTCGTAACGCTCGAGCGCTTCCGGCAGTGCAGCCGCTTCCGTCTCGGCCTGTTTGACGACGTCGAAGACCGCGCGCCTCTCTTCGCGCAGCGACTCCAGCTGCCGCTCCAGCGTCTCGCGCTTCTCCGCCGCCGCCCGCTCTTGTGCCGCCAGACGCCCGACTTCCAGCCGGCGTTCCTCCAGTGTCCGCACGATCGGCTGCAGCTCAGCCAGCCGCGACAGCTCGCGCTCAGCGCCCTTGCGCTCCTCGGCCCGCTCTTCCTCGCGGCGGTACCGCCGCTCGGCTTCCGCATGCGCGCGCTCGGCTTCGGCCGCTTCGCGCTGCTTGCGCTCGAGCGTCCCGCGCTTCTGCTCGTCCTGGCGCGACGCCTCCAACGCCTGCTCCTCATAGGGCAGCAGCCTCGCGGCCCGCTCGGCCAGCTTCAGCCGCCGTTCGCTCTCGTCCGCCTCGGCCTTGCGCTGCACCAGCCGCTCGAGCTGCTCGCGCTTCTCCGCCAGCTGAGCGAACTTCGACTCCAGCGTCATCGCTTCGCGCAAAGCTCGTTCGTTCTCCTGCAGCCTTCCTTCCAGTTCGGCCTTGCTGCGGCCGATCTCCTCGGCAGCGGCTTCATAATAAGCGATTTCCTGCGCCAGCCCGTCGGACACTTGCGCCATGCTGCTGTACTCCTGGCTGAGCGTCGCCGCGAGCGCGCTCCCCTCCCGCTGCGGCAGCGACTGCTGCGCCTGTTTGGCGTAGACGTCCTGCATCGCCTTGGCCTGCTTAAGCGCCTCCTGGAGCTCGCGGTTTTGCCGCTGAAACCGGTCCTCGATCTTCTGATACAAGCCCGTCCTGAAAATGCGGCGCAAAATGTCTTCTTTATTTTCCGTATCGGACGTCAGAAGCTTGCGAAATTCTCCTTGCGGCAGCATGACGATCTGACCGAACTGGTCCCGGCTTAAGCCGAGCAGCAACTCGATCTTCGCGTTCACATCCGAGACGGTGAACCGGTCGACGCAGGGTGTCTCGCTGCCGCCTGTCGTCTCGTACAGTTCGGCTTTGCCTCCCGTCTCGCTCTTATTCGTGCCGCGCCGATGGGGCATTTGCCGGAATACGCGATACGTCCGCGCCCCAACCGCAAAATGATAATCCACCGACGTATGTACGTCGTCATCCGCGAAATGGCTTCGCAGCATCCGCGGTTCCGCGCGATCCTCCCCGCTGGCGCTCCCGTACAGCGCGAAGCAGATCGCATCGAAGATCGTCGTCTTGCCCGCTCCGGTGTTGCCCGAGATCACGAACAGCCTCCGGTCTCCGAGCGCCCCGAAATCGATCGTCTCGGCGTCCCGGTAAGGACCGAACGCCGTCATGCTTAATCGAATCGGCCTCATTCCGCTCCACCTTCCTCTTGCCATACGGCCGCATACGCTTCCGCGAACAGCTTCCGCTTATCCGGGGACAGCGGCAGCCCTTTCACTTCCTGATAGAACGCGGCGAACAGCGCGACCGGGTCGGCCTCCCGCCGTACCGGCCTGCCCTCCGCTTCGTTCGCGCCGCCCTGCCACGGGGTGGCTGTCGTCCTGCGCTCGACATGCAGCGCGTTCGGGTAAGACGCGCGAACCTTCTCCATCGGAAACAGCACCGGATCGTCGTTCAGAAGCGTCACGAACACGTAATCGTCGCATACCGGGTGACGCTCGATCTCCTCGATCGGAGCAGCGATTCGGCGCATGTCGCGAAGCGGCTTCAGCTCCCTTTTCTCCACGGATACGTTCCCGGCCCCGTCCAGCTCCACCAAGAGGAAGCCTTTGCGGTGGCTTTCCTCGGATATCGAATATTTGAGCGGGGATCCGGCATAGCGAATTCGCTCGTCGGCCACGTGATGCGCCTGGTGGAGATGGCCGAGCGCCGTGTAATGAAAGCCCGCGAAATATTCCGCATGCACATGCTCCGCGCCGCCGATCGCCAGCGGCCGCTCGGACTGGCTCGTGTTTTCCTGCGGCCGGGCTCCCGGCGTCACGAAGGCGTGCCCGACGAACACGTGCCGGGCGGTGCGGTCCATCGTCGCTTCGATCCGGGCGACGACCGCCTTCATCGCTTCGTCGTGCGTACGTATACTCTCGTCTCCGAGCAGGTAACGGACCTGAGCCGGATCGGCGTAAGGAACGAGGTGGAAATGAACCTCTCCATGACCGTCTCTCAGCACGACCGGCTTAGGCTCCGGCTTAAGCTGACCGGCGAGGTGCAGCCCTCTTGCCTCCATGATCGCCGTGCCGAACGACAGCCTGTCCGGGCTGTCATGGTTGCCGGAGATCGCCAGCAGCGGCGTGTCCAGCCCGATTACGATGCGCTCGAACAGCTCGTCCAGCAGCTCGACGGCCTCCGTCGGCGGTATCGCCCGATCGTACAAATCCCCGGCGACGACGACCGCGTCGGGCCGCTCCCTTTCTATCGTTTCCATGAGCTGCTCCAGCACGTGGCGCTGATCTTCCGTCATATAGACGCCCTGAACAAGCTTGCCCAGATGCCAGTCCGCGGTATGTATGAACTTCATGAGGCGCTGTCCCCCCTATCTGATATTTTCCTATGTCCTATGTGTCTATCGAACAAGCTATCATTATTTTAATCTATCGAAGCCGGGATTACAGTTGGAAAATGACGCTTGCTGTCCCAAATTGACTTGTCCGGGATATGGATACACATCGTTTGGCCGATCTTGAATATATTGAGTAATACATCCTTTAAATCACGAAACGATAGGGGGTTGCCCATGAATCATCCCTCGTTTATTTTATCCCGGGAGGATTGGTCGCTGCACCGCAAAGGCTATCAGGATCAGGCGCGCCATCAGCAGAAAGTCCGGGAGGCAATCAAGCAGAACTTGCCCGACCTCGTCTCCGAAGAAAACATCGTCATGTCCGATGGGCGCCAAATTATTAAAATCCCGATTCGCAGCCTCGACGAATACCGATTTATATTTAATACGAACAAGAAGAAGCATGTCGGACAAGGAAACGGAGACAGCCAGGTCGGCGACGTGCTGGGCGTCGATCCGACGCCGGCCGGCGGCAAAGGAGAGGGCGCCGGCTCCGAGCCGGGCGACGACGTCGTGGAGGCGGAAATCTCCATTGCCGAGCTGGAGTCGATGCTGTTCGAGGAGCTCGAGCTGCCGTATCTGAAGAAAAAAGACAAACAGCAGATCGAGGTCAAAGACGTGCGGTTTACCGACGTCAGGCGCAAGGGCATCATGTCCAACATCGACAAGAAGCGGACGATTCTCGAAAACCTGCGCCGCAACTCGCGGGAAGGCAGAGCGCAGATCGGCGGCATCTCTCCCGACGATCTGCGGTTCAAGACGTGGGAGGAAATCGTTAAGCCGCAGAACAACGCGGTCATCTTGGCGATGATGGATACTTCGGGATCGATGGGCTCGTTCGAAAAGTATTGCGCGCGGTCGTTCTTCTTCTGGATGTCCCGCTTTCTGCGCCGGCAGTACGAAAAGGTGGACATCGTCTTCATCGCGCACCATACGGAAGCGAAGGAGGTGACGGAGGAGGAGTTTTTCACGAGGGGCGAGAGCGGCGGCACGATCTGCTCGTCCGCATACGTCAAGGCGCTCGAAATTATCGACAGCCGTTATCCGCCGTCGCTGTACAATATCTATCCGTTCCATTTCTCCGACGGAGACAACCTGACGAGCGACAACGAGCGTTGCGTGCGGCTGATCAGGGAGCTGCTGGAGCGGTCTAACATTTTCGGCTACGGGGAAGTGAACCAGTACAATCGAAGCAGCACGCTGATGTCGGCTTACAAGCATCTGGAGCACCAGCAGTTTCTGTATTACGTCATTAAGGAAAAGGGCGAGATTTACAATGCTTTGAAGACTTTCTTCCGGAAAAGGGAAGCGGCAGGGTGAGAAGCGAAAGCCCATTCTCCCTTTGGGAAATATGGGCTTTCTTGTCATGCGCAAATCCTCTCCTTTACGCTTACCTTTTACTAAGCAAAAACGCCTTCGGCGTCCTCTAGACGCTAAATCGCGAACTGCTCAAAGATACGCCTTCTCTCTCCTCAACGCTTCCCGCAGTTGCTGCACGTCCACCTCGCCAGGCGTTGCGCCTTCCAGAACGGCCAGCGCGGCGGCCGTGCCGGCGGCTTGGCCGGTTGCCATGCAGCTCGGCGTCAGCCGCGTCGTGGCGAGCGCTTCGTGCGTCGTGGAGATGCATCTTCCCGCCGCCAGCAGGTTGCGGGTAGTCTGCGGCACGAGACAGCGGTACGGGATATCGTAGGTGCCGTCTCCTGCGATCCAGGAGGCGGATACGCCTTTCCCGGACGGATCGTGAATATCGATCGGATACCCGCTTCTGGCGATCGCGTCCTCGAACTTCCGGCCGGCGATCACATCCTCCTTCGTCAGCGAATAGTGGCCGACGATGCGCCGCGTCTCGCGAATGCCGATCTGGGTGCCGACGGCCGAGACGGAAGCGCCCTCGAAGCCCGGCACGTCCCGCTTCAGAAACTCCGCCATCATCAGCACCTGCTTGCGCCCTTCCTCCTCGGCGCGGGTCAGGTCCTCCACGTTCGTGCCGTCGAGTCCTTGCACCCTCGTGCAGTTGACGAGTACCTCGTCTTCCGCCGGCCCGGTAAAGAACAGCACCTGATCGCGGTTGATCGGCACGCCCGAAGATTTCCACTGGGAATAAAAGCCGCACACGCCCGTCAGCGGCAAATCGGGCAGCTCCGCGATCGGGGTCTTCTTGTAGAAATTGTCGGGATGGGCGATCATATACGCTTTGACCTGTTTCAGATCGACGCCCCGCATCCGGAATTTCATCGTCATCGGCTGAGATTGCAGATCCCCGTCTCTCCCCTGCAGCGTCGGGGTGCCCGACAGATAGGCCACGTCGGCATCGCCGCTCGTATCCACGAAGACGCGACCGGTCAGCTCGATCCTTCCGGATTTCGTCGTCATCCGCACTGCGCGGATCGTGCCGTCCCTGGCGTCGACCTCGTCGACGAAGCTGTGAAGGAACAGCCGTACGCCCGCTTCCCGCAGCATCTCCATCGCCACCACCTGATAGATTTCAGGATGGTAGGGCGTTACCGTATGCACGAAGCCCACCGTGTCGCGCAGATGTCCGGGAGAGCCTCCGCGCTCGATCAGCCGGTCGACAATCTCCTGCGCGATGCCCCGAATGACCTGCTCGCCGCTGTCGGCATGGAAGGTCATCCACGGGTATACCATCGCCGCCGTGGACATGCCCCCGACAAAGCCGTACCTCTCCGCCAGCACCGTTCTCACGCCTTGCCGTCCGGCGGCGATCGCCGCGACTACGCCCGCGGGGCCTCCCCCGACGACGACGACGTCCGCCTCTACCTTTTTCATGTCTGCAGCCACTTGAAGCCACTCCCGTCTTCTCTATTCTTTTAACCCCGTCATAGCCACGCCCTGGATAAACTGCCGCTGCGCCAGGAAAAAAATAATCAGCAGCGGCAACGTCGCCATCACCGTCGCGCTCATCAGATGATGCCAGGCCGTCCCGACCTCGTCCGTGAACAGGGACAAGCCGAGCGGCAGCGTCATCAAGCGGCGCGTATTAATGAAGATCAGCGGATCGAAAAACTCGTTCCAGTTGGTCACGAACGTAAAAATCGTCAGCGTCGCCAGCCCGGGCTTGGCGATCGGCATCATGATCCGGGCGTAAATCCGCAGCCGGCTGCAGCCGTCGATCATCGCGGCCTCCTCCAGCTCCTTCGGAACGGTAATGAAAAACTGCCGCATCACGAAAATGCCGAACACGCCGCCCGCTCCGAAAATCGGCAGCAAAATCAACGGCAAATGCGTGTCGATCCAGCCGATCTCCCGCATGAACAGGAACATCGGGATCGCCGTCACTTCGTGCGGAATCATCATCGCGCTGAGCAGCACGAGGAAAACTGCGTTCCTGCCCGCGAACGGAATTTTGGCGAAGGCGTACCCGGCCAGCGACGCGAACAGCACTGTGCCGCCTACGACGAGCGCGGCGATATATACGCTGTTGAAGTAAAACCATTGAAACGGGATCAGGTCGAACACGTCCGCATAGTTCTGAAGCCGGAACGTCGAAGGAATGAGCTGCGGCGGATACTTGAACACTTCCTGCGGCTCCTTGAAGGAGGTCGAAATCATCCACAGGAACGGAACCATCATCACGAGCGAGATCGCGCCGAGAACCGCGTAGGTCCCCGCCGTGCCCAAGGACTTGCGCCAGGAACCGGAGCCGTTATGCGTCGCTCTCATTGAACACCCACCTTTTTCTAAGCTGCCACTGCACCAGCGTCAAGACGAGCACGACGAAGAACAGGACGAAGGCCAGCGCCGAAGCGTAGCCGAGCTGGAACAGCTTAAACGCCTTTTCCCAAATATAGTAGACGAGCACCTTCGTGCTGTTGCTTGGCCCGCCCTGCGTCATGACGAAGATTTGCCCGAACACCTTCAGCGACCCGATCACGGTCATGATGACGGTGAGGAAGATCGTAGGCGTAATCATCGGAAGCGTCACGTTGAAAAAGGACTTCGTCCGGCTTGCGCCGTCCAGCTTGGCGGCTTCGTAGAGCGATGCGGGCACCTGCTGAAGCGCCGCGATGAACAGCACCATATTCAGGCCGACGTTCTTCAGCACGCTCGTGACGATGACGGCCGGCATCGCCAGACTCGTGTCGTACAGCCAGGCGGGGCCCTTCATATTAAATACGGCGAGCAGCTGGTTGATCAGCCCGGAATCGGTCGCGAACATGTACTTCCACACGATCGACCAGACGATCAGCGAGGTCATGACCGGGACGAAGATCGCCGTCCGGAACAGTCCGATGCCCTTCATGCTTCTCGCCAGCAGCAGCGCGAGCAGCAGCGCCAGCACAATGTTGAGCGGCACCAGCCCGACCGTGAAATAAACCGTGTTGCCGAGCACCTGCCAGAACAGGGAGTCGTTCATAATGTGCCGGTAGTTGTCGACGCCGATGTAGCGGTGGCTGCCCAGCAGCGGCCAGTCCGTAAAGCTCATATACAGCGCCAGTCCCATCGGGAACAGCAGCAGCAGCGTAAAGCCCAGCACCATCGGAGAAATAAACAGCCATCCGGCGATTTGCGCCTCGCGGGCAAGCGGCCCTCTGGACCGCCGTTTTCTTTTGTCGCTCATCGGTTCACCGCCTCTTAATTCCATCTGTCGATCGCATCGCGAAATCCGGCCACCGCTCTGCGAATCGTTTCCTCCGTCGTGCCGACGACGATCGCTCCCAGCATAACCGCTTTAATGCCCGTCTCGCCCAGCACGCGGATATCGTCCGGGACGAGCTTGCGCTGGGAGGGCAGCAGCACCGGCACCTGCGCGCGTTCGACGATATGCCGGTACTTCAGCACGTCCGCGAAGCTGAGCGGCGTTCCGTATTCCGCGCCCGGCACGATCGACGCCTCGACGGCCGTCATGCCGTAGTGGCTGGCCGCGGACAGAAGATCGAGATCGGAATGCTCGTTCACCGCGAAGGTTCGGTCCAGACCGGTTCCGTCCAGCATGAAGGACGGAAGATGCTGGGCGTAGATCGAGTAGAAATCGAAGCCCAGCGGCGCCAGCCGCCGAATCTCGTCCGGCTTGGCCTCCTCGACGCTTCCGGCCGGCACGATGCCAAGCGGTCCTTCGAACATCGCCCGAATCTCGCGGAACGCCGCCTCGTACTCGGCGAGCGGTCCGAACCGGTTGCCGCTTGCCCGATGACCGACGTTCATATGCACCTTCAAACCGTCGGCGCCCGCCTCCAGCGCCGCACGGGCCAATTCGACGTCATTGGCGGGGAGACTTACGACGAGCGTAAGCCTCCGCGCATGCAAAGCCTTGTTCAGTCTCGCCATCGTTAGCCCCTCATGATGGCATTCACTTCATCGGCAATCTTCTGCAGATTGTCCTCCGCCGACGACACTTTGCCGAACAGCCGGTCGAAGCCTTGCAGAATGGCGTTATCGATATTTTGCCAGCGGACGTGTCCCGGAAGAATGCGCGCCTTGGGCATCTCGTCGATAACCGCCTGAAGAATATGCTCCTTGCTCGGATTGTTCGGCTGGTTGATGAACTCGTCGGAGTTCAGCACCGTCGTGCGCGGCGGCACGAAATAGGTCGAAGTCGCCTGAATGCCTTCCTGGCTGGCGAAATACTTCAACAGCTTCTTCGCTTCCTCCGGATGCTTGCTGTCGTTGAACAGCGCATAGCCGGCCTGTCCCAGCATCGGAACGCTGCCTTGCGAGCCGGACGGCGTCGGCGCGATGCTCCATTCGAAATCCTGAATTTCTCTCGCTCTGGACACGTAGCTGTACACGTCGAAGAACATCGCCAAATTGCCGGCGTCGAAGCTGACCTGCTCACCCGCCTTCGGGTGCGATTCGTCCGTAAACATCATCCGTTCGAGCATCTGGAACGTCTCGATTCCGTACTGGTCGTTCCACGTGAATTCCGTAATCTCTTTATTAAACGGTCCGCTGCCGTTCGACCACGAATAGGAGGACAGCGTTACCCAATTCGTCCAGTCGCGAAAGAAGTTCGCGCCGTATACGCGGTTTTTCGCGTCCTTGCTGGCGATGGTTTGCGCGGATTTCTCGAACTCCGCCCAAGTCCACTTCCCTTCCTTGGCCAGCGTATTCGGATCGGTCAGGCCCGCCTTGTCGAACAGCGTCTTGTTGTAGAACATAACGACCGGCGGCGTGGAGAACGGCAGCCCGCGCAGCTTGTCGCCGTCGCGGAACAGATCGAGCGTGCTCGGAATGAAGTCGGCGAGATTAAATTCCGCGTCGTCCTTAAACTCCGATACGTCGGCAAGAATGCCGTTGTCCATAAATTGCGGCACCATTCGCTCCGCCACCCAAGCGACGTCCGGAAGCGATTTCCCGGCCGCCAGCACGGAAATTTTCTGCTGGTAGTCGGCGAACGGAACGGATTCCATCGTGACCCGGATGCCCGGGTTCTCCTGCTGGAAGCCCTCGATCAGCTTGTCGTAGACGTCCATATGGGCCTGGTTGCCCCACATCATGAACTTCAGCTCGACTTCTGCCTGTTGTCCCGGACTGCCGCTCGCGTCGGAGCCTGTGGCGGCAGAGGAGCCGGAATTGCCGTTGCTGCTGCAACCGATTAAAAGCGCTACCAATAGTGCCAACACGAGAGAAAGCTTTGCTCTTCTCATATCCATCCCCCTTGAGTGATTATGAATGGGCCCTTCATCAAAAAGTATAACGGGGGCGCGGCGTTCGCCTAAATCACGCCGAATCAAGAAAAGGTACGATATCTTTATAGCTTCTCTCCGGCCGTCTCCCCCGGTCCCGGCTGGCCGTGGCGATCCCGGAATTCCCCCGCCGTCATTCCGACCTGCTGCTTGAACACGAGCATGAAGTGCTTCGGGCTCTGATGTCCCGACAGGCGCGCCACGTCGTAGATTTTCAGGCGCGTATGCGCCAGCAGCCATTTGGCTCGCTCCATCCGGGCTTCGGACACGTAATCGGAATAATTCATTCCGGTCTCCGCCTTGAACAGCTGACTCAGGTAGGTGGCGTTCAGATGAACCTGACCCGCAACGGTCTGCAGCCGCAAATCTCCGTCGATGTGCAGCTTGACGAACTCCTTAACGTCGCGAATGATCTTCCTCGCGTCCCCGCTTTCCGGCGAATCGCCGGGCGCGTGTCCCGGCGGAGGGGAGACGGCGATGCCCCGCTCCCGGTCAAGCGTCAGCTTGATTTTGTCCAGCGTCGCGACCAGCTCCAGCCGCTCGATCGGCTTCAGCAGATAGTTGCATACGCCGTAAGCGATCGCCTTCTTCGCATACTCGAATTCGCCGTAGCCGCTAATGATGACGACAGGCAGACTCGGGTACATCTCCTTGACTTGCGCCACCATCGTCAGCCCGTCCATCTCCCTCATGCGGATGTCCGTAATGAGCAGATCGGGAAGCTCGCTTCTGAGATACGTCAGCGCTTCCTGCCCGTTAGCCGCTTCGGCGGCCACCTCGAAATGACCGGTCGATCGCCCAATCAGCTCCCTGAGCCCTTGCCGGATCACCGTTTCGTCCTCCACGAGCAGCACTTTATACATTCGCTTCTCCCTCCGTCTCGCCAAGCCGTATCGAGATCGTGACTGCCAGCCCCTGACCGGGGCTTCCGTCCACCGTCAGCTCGCCCCGGTCTCCGTAAATGAGCATAATCCGTTGGGCGATATTGACCAGCCCGAGACCGCCCCCGTCGTCCCGCTGCCAGCCCTGATAGGAGGGCGGCGTCCGCAGCTGCTCGTTCAGCGCAGCGATCTCCTGCTCCGGCAGCCCTTTTCCGTCGTCTCTGACGGTAATCAGCAGCATGTCCGCGATTCGCAGCGCGGATATCCAGACCGTTCCGCCCCGCTCCGCCTCGTCGATCCCGTGGTATACGGCGTTCTCCACGAGCGGCTGCAGGATCAGCTTCGGAACGACGATCAGGTTGGCCTTATCGTCGATGTCGTATTCCACCTTCAGCCGCTCCCCGTACCGAAGCTGCTGAATCCGGACATAGGACTGCACGAAACGGATCTCCTCGTACAGCGGCACCAGCCGGTCGGCTTTGTCGATCGTATATCGGAGCAGCTTGCCGAGCGCGGACACCATGTCGGACACTTCCGCGTTGTTGCTGCGGATCGCCGTCATGCTGATCGATTCCAGCGTGTTGTAGATAAAGTGAGGATTGATCCGGCTTTGCAGGGCGGCCAGCTCCGCTTCCTTCTCCCGAATTCCGAGAACGAACACCTCGTTGAACAGCCGGTTGATTTCCTCGGTCATCTTGTTGAACCCGCGACCCAACTGGCCGAATTCGTCCTTGCTGTATACCGCGACTCTTCGGTCGAATTTCCCCTGCTCGACGCGAATCATGTTCTTCTTCAGCTCGATAAGCGGCCGGGTAATGCGGTAGGAGACGATGACCGCGAGCAGCGTTACGACCGCGACGCACAGCGCCGCGAACCATAGCGTGAACGTCCCCAGCTCGCGCGACTCCTTCTGAATGACGCCGATCGGCGTCAAGCTGACGACGGACAAGCCCGAATAGCCGGAATGGTGTTGAACGTACAAGTAGGGCTGGCCGCCAAGCACGATTTTCCGATTGCTTTCGTACGGCTGCGGCTGATGATGCTTCAGCAGGTCGGCGTAAGCAGACGGGGCGCCTTCGGAGGGGTAGTTGAAAATCAGTCTTCTCCGGCTGTCCATTACGATGACATTCGCGTCCTGCTCGAAATTCAGATTGGACAAAATGCTCCGAAAAGCGTCCAGCTTGATATCGATCAGAATGAAGCCGAGCGGGCGCAGCGTGTCGGGATCGCGAATTTTCCGCCCGACGGAAATGTAGGGTTCGCCGGAGTTAACGCTGTAATAGGAAGGCGCGTGAGGCGGTATGAGCACCCAGGCTCCGTCGGAGCGGTCGACCTCGGAAAACCATTCGTCCTGACGGCTGTCCCACACCGAGTCGACGGCCATGGAATCGACATTGGAGAAAAAAATGCCGCTGTTGCTGATCAGATGAATACCGTGTATTTCCGCCCGGTCGTAAGCGTTGGCCGACGTGTACAGCTTCATTTTCATGTAGTCGTCCGAAGAAGCCCATACGCCCGAGCCCATTTCTCCGTCGTACTTGCCGAGAATCGACAGCACCATCTGATCGTACAGCGGCATCATCGACAGCCTTTCGAAGTCCTTCAGCAGCCGGTCGAGGTTGGCGTTGATCTGGCGGACGATGTCGACGGTGAACTGCTCCGTCTTCTGATCGACGGTGGCCGAGAAGTGCCGGTAGGTCACGACTCCCTGCAGGCTGAGCGGAAACAAAATGAGCAGCGTGAACAGAAGCAGCAATTTGGATCGCAAATTCATTTCTCTCGTAAATCTCATCGCTCGCTGAACCATAAGGTCGACCCCTTATCGTTGATGGCTAATCCGTTGTAAGCCTTTTCTACTCTAACTATAACGGCAAGCCGGCGAAATGCTATCCCCTGTCTCCCGGAAATGGTACGTAAATGTCGGAAAAATCGTTTCCGTCCGTCCCTCGGGCATCACGAAGAAAACTCCCGCCGCCCTCGAGGAAGGGTGCGGGAGTCTTCTGTATGCTGCCGTTACTTATACTTGCCTGCGATCGCCGCCGCCGCTTGCAGCTTGAGCGGATCGATCGGCTCGAGCGCCCGGCCGTTCACGCGAACGCCGGTTCCCATATGAACCTCTCGGACCCGTGTATGCCGGATGAACTCGTCGAGCGACGCCAGCACGAGGCCGCTGCCGGCCAGAATGTCCGGAGCGCCGCCCTCGCTCAGCCGAACGAGCTCTGCGATCTCGTCCCTGGCGTCCAGCGCGCTGGGCCGACCGCCCGAGGTCAAAATTCTGCGGATCGTCGGATACCGGCTAAGCAGCTCCAGCGCCGCACGTCGGTCCTCCAGCTCGTCGAACGCACGGTGGAAGGTGACGGCCAGCTCGCCGGTCTCGCCGAGCAGCAGCTCCAGCGCGGCCGTATCGACGCCGCCCTTCCCGTCCAGCATCCCCATCACGATGCCGGCCGCCCCGCTCTCGCGAATCCTCCGCGCGTCGCGCAGCATAACCGCCAGATCGTCCTCGTCGTAGCGAAAGCTGTTCGCGTGGGGCCGCAGCATGACGTTGACGGGGATGTCGACCGCCTTCACGACCTGCTCGATCAAGCCCGCGCTGGGCGTGACTCCGCCTTCGGCGATGCCCGAGATCAGCTCGATCCGGTCCGCCCCGTGCTTCTGGGCCAGCTTGGCGTCCAATACGCTCGTAGCGATAACTTCCAATATCATTCCGATGCCCTCCGTTAGTTCGCATGGAATTTAAGATACCAGAAACGGCCGGCTCCGTCCATCCTAACGATCGGCCCGCTCCGCTATTCTTTCGTATAAATAATCGACGATATGCATCGCTTCCATCCTGTCTTTCGCGCCGTGCTTCTCGATCCCGTGCTTCATCTGCAGCAGGCAGCCCGGATTGCTCGTCAGCAGGTAGCGGGCGTTCGTCGCGTTGGCGTGCTCCATTTTGTGCTCGAGAATCTGTCCCGCCATCTCCGGCTGCGTCACGTTATAGATGCCCGCCGAGCCGCAGCAGCGATCCGAGTCTCTCATTTCGCAGAAATGGGCTCCCGCCACCTGGCTCATCAGCTCTCTCGGCGCGGTCGAGCTCTTCATGACGTTGCGAAGGTGGCACGAATCCTGATAGGTGATCGTGACCGGTTCGGCAGCTGCAGCGGTATCCGCCTCCGCGAAATCGGGAATGCGCCCCTTCTCCACGAGCAGCTTGCTGACGTCGACGACGCGCGGGGCGAACCATTCGCCGAGCTCGCGATATTCCGGGTCCCCGTGCAGCAGGTGATCGTACTCGACGAGCAGCGCGCCGCAGCCTCCGGCGTTGGAGACGATGTACTCGACGCCCGCCTCGCGGAACGCCTTGACGTTGACGCGGGCCAAATCCCGCGCCTGATCCATCTCCCCGCTATGGGCATGAAGCGCGCCGCAGCAGACCTGAGCCTCCGGGATAACGACCTCGAAGCCGGCTTCGGCCAGCAGCTTAACGGTGTTGACGTTCGTGTCCGCGAACATGACGTCCATAATGCAGCCGCGGAACAGCGCGACGCGAGCGATTTTCTCTCCCTTGGCCGGATAGATCGTGCCGAGCCGCTCGACGACGCCCTTGCCGGTCGCGTCGGGCAAAATCCGCTCCATCTCGCGCAGATGCTTCGGAAACAGCTTCATAATCCCGGTGCCTCTGGCGATTGCGCGAAGCCCGGATTTCTGATAAAGGGCAAGCGAGCGGCCCAGCCACTTCAGCCTTCCGCGATGCGGAAATACGCCCTTGAACATCAGCTTGCGAACGCCCCGGATCGGAGCGCTGTGCTCGGCATGATCCTCGATCGCGTCCCGCGCCTGCTCGATGAGCTGCCCGTATTTCACGTCGGCGGGACAGGCCGGCTCGCAGGCTCTGCAGCCCAGACAGTGATTCATCTGATCCTGGAACGCCTGATCGGGGTCCATCAGCCCGTCGGCCACCGCCTTCATGAGCGCGATGCGGCCGCGCGGCGATTCCGGCTCCAGTCCGGTCTCCCTGAACGTCGGACAGGCGGGCAGGCAGAAGCCGCAGCGCATGCAGTTCGTCAATTGATCGTAATCGAGCTTGGCCAGCAGCGTCTTGGCCATCGGATTACTGTGCTCGATGTCGGGCTTCTTCGGTATCGTTGCCGCTGCGTTCTCGTTAGCCACGGTTGATGACCACCCTTTTCCTCGTTTCCTTGGCGAACATTTTGCCCGGATTCAGCAGATTGTTCGGATCGAACGCGGCCTTGATCCCCTTCATCAGCTCGATGCCGGCACTGCCGACCTTCCATTCCAGAAACGGCGCCTTTACGAGGCCGACGCCATGCTCTCCCGTTATCGTGCCGCCCAGCTCGATCGCCGCCTCGAAAATTTCCTCGAACGCCTGCTCCACGCGATGCACCTCTTCGCGGTCGCGCGCGTCCGTCGTCGCCGTCGGATGCAGATTGCCGTCGCCCGCATGGCCGAACGTGGCGATCGTGACGCCGTGCTTGCGCGCGATCTCGTTAATGCGCAGCACCATATCGGCGATGCGCGAGCGCGGAACGGTCGCATCCTCCAAAATCGTCGTCGGACGCAGCCGGGCCAGCGCCGTGAAGGCGCTGCGGCGCGCCGTCAGCAGCTTCTCCGCCTGCTCCCGCGTCTCCGCCACCTCCAGCCGATCGGCCCGCTCCGCTTCGCAGATTTCCCGGATCCGCTCGATGTCGCGTTCCACCGCGGCCGGGTCGCCGTCCTGCTCGATCAGCAGAATTGCTTCCATATCTCTCGGCAGGCCCAGCTTGGCGAAATCGTCGACGACCCGGATCGTCGGGTTGTCCATAAACTCCAGCGTCGCTGGGATAATCTTGGCCTCGATAATTCGCGACACCGTTCTCGCCGCGCCGTACAAGTCCTTGTACATCGCCAGCATCGTCTTCTTGCTCTTCGGCGGCGGCACGAGCTTCAGCGTCGCCTCCGTCACGATCGCCAGCGTCCCTTCGGAGCCGACGAGCAGCTTCGTTAGGTCGTAGCCGGCGACGTCCTTCATCAGCTTGCCTCCGGTGCGGAGAATTTCGCCGCTGGCCAGCACCGCCTCCAGGCCGATGACATAATCCTTGGTCGTCCCGTATTTCAGCCC
Source organism: Cohnella hongkongensis (assembly GCF_042654645.1). Classification (NCBI taxonomy): domain Bacteria; kingdom Bacillati; phylum Bacillota; class Bacilli; order Caryophanales; family Paenibacillaceae; genus Cohnella; species Cohnella hongkongensis. Next base: position 17,142 of record NZ_JBHSEP010000010.1, read on the forward strand.
GCGCAGCCCCCCCGAGCACTCGGCGATGTTGCCCCCGATCGTGGAAATCTTCATGCTGCTCGGGTCGGGCGGGTAGAACAGCCCGAGCGATTCGATATGCGCGATGAACTCCGCCGTAATGATTCCCGTCTGCACCGTCGCCGTCAAGTTCTCCATGTCCACTTCCACGATCCGGTTCATGCGATGCATGACCATTACCACTCCCCCCTGCACGGGAACGGTGCCTCCGCACAGATTGGAGCCGGACCCTCTGGAGACGACGGGAATGCGATGCTCCGACAGCACCTTCATGATGTCCGACACCTGCTGCGTGTTTTCCGGATAAATGACGCCGTCGGGCAGACTTTGCAGCATCGGCGTGCCGTCATAGGAATGCGCGACGAGCGACTGCCGATCGTCCTTGAAATACGGTTCCCCCACGATCTCCCGCAGTCGTCGGGCCACAGCCGCATCCAGCATGCTTGAAACCCCCTTTAATTAGTCAGGTCATCTGATGACTTTGAGTTCATTATATTTCAAATTTATAGTATTGTATAGACAATAGGTGCAACACGCGGCCGGAATCCGGCAAGCTTAGGATCTGGCGGTAGGGAGGTTCGGAAATGCGGCCATTAAAAATAGAAACGCCCAAAGGGCACGAACTCGTTGCGGAGGATATCGTGCGCCGTATTCGGGACGGCGAATGGGGGCCCGGGCAGCGCCTGCCCTCGGTCGTCGAGCTCGCGGAGGCTTACGGCGTTGGGAGATCGACGATTCGCGAGGCCGCCAGCGCGTTAAAAGCGATGGGCTGGCTGGACGTGCGGCACGGGGGCGGCACATTCGTCAAGGAGGAGCTCCCGAACGATGCGAGAAACGGGGCCGATCGGCTGTTCCGGGGGGCAGCCTCGCTGATCGAGCTGCTGGAAGTTCGGCGCACCCTCGAGATCGGCGCCGCTTCGCTGGCCGCCGAGAGGCGAACGCCCGCCGATCTCGCCAAGCTTCGCCGGCTGATCGAGACGATGGAGGCTTGTCTGGACCGCCACGATACGTCCGAAGGCGAACGCGCCGATGCGGACTTCCATATGGCCATCGCGGCGGCGTCGGGAAATTCGCTGTTCGTGCAGCTGATGGAGTCGCTCTCCGACCGCTTCGCCGGATCGATCCGGCAGACGCGCGAGCTGTGGTTCTACCGCGAGCAAGCGACGGCGGCCCGGCTTCTCGCCGAACACCGTTCCATCTTCGAAGCGATTGCCAGTCAGGACAAGCGGCGCGCGAACGAGCTCGTCTCGGAGCATCTGAGCAAAGTCGAGCAGGTGCTGCGGGAGGCTCTCGAGTCGCCCGGCCGCCGATAAGCGCCAAGCCGGTGCCCCGCCAGCTTCCGACGTCCGTACAAGCGGACCGGAAGCTGTCTCTATTCAAGCGCCATCAGCACGGCTCCCCACGAAGCTTCCTGCTTCGCGGGATACGCCGCCATCGCCGGATATTCCCGCTTCAACCGGGCGAGCAGCGCCTCCCGGATGTCGTCGTTGCGGAGCAGCACGCTGCCGGCGAGCGCCAGCCTTCCGCCGCCTAATTCGAGCTTCTCCGCGACAGGAACGACCAGCTCGAGCAGCGCATCGGCGCTCTTGCGGACGATCGCCCTCGCCGCGTCGTCCCCGAGCGCGCAGGCTTCCGGCAGCAGCGAGGCGAGGGCGGCGATGTCCTTCTTATTCGTCGTCTTGTCGTGCGCGAACCCGATAACCTGCCGAACCGAATCGATGCCGAGCCGCTTGAAGACGAGGGAAGTGATCGCCGTGGGCGGCAGACGCCCGTCGCCGGCCCGGACGACGGCGGAGAGAAGCTCTCGTCCGATACTGTAGCCGCTCCCCTCGTCATCGATCAGATAACCGCAGCCGCCCGTGCGATGCTCGGCTCCCGCTTCGTTCCTGCCGAAGCAGATCGAGCCGGTTCCGGCAATGAGAATGATGCCGTGCGGGCTCTCGTGCGCCCCGCGCAAAGCCGTCTCATGGTCGCCCGCGATGATCAGGCCGCCTTCGTAGCCGCAGGACCGGACGAGCTCCGTCATCCGCGAGACGACCGTCGGATGGCTGACGCCGGCCGCGCCGATGCAGAGCCGCGCGCAGTTCGCCAGCCCGCCGCATACCCGCTCGATCTCGGCGAACATCTCCCGGAAGCTGCGGCGTATGCTCTCCTCGTCCTGGCCGTTGTAATTGATCGGCCCGGAGACGAAGCGGTGCACGGCTTCTCCCCGTTCGCTCGCGATCGCCAGCGCCGTTTTCGTCCCGCCGCCGTCCATTCCCGCCACGTATCTCATTCGTTGTTCCTCCTCTAGTATAGATGATACGTCCGCTTGCGTTCGGAGAACGTCCGGCTCTCTTCGCGAAACCGCTCCAGAAGCGCTTCCTCGTCGTCTTCTTCCCGGTACGAGCGGTCGCCGCCGAGAAGATCGATGAACGGCCTGCCGTTCTCCCGAACGGGCGGCAGAAATTCGAACTGCTCATAGCGCCGCTTCAGCTCGTACATGAGCCTCACGCCGGTTTCGAGCGGCCGCAGCGCCCGGAAGTCCACTACGTGAAGCTGCACGCCCGCGCACAGCTTGCCCTCGTGCTTGGAGAACGTCGGATTGAAGTAGACGGGACGAAACCGGACCCCCGGCAGCCGCTTGCGGTTCATCTCGTCCGCCAGCTCCTCCGCCCGGACGAACGGCGCGCCGACGATCTCGAACGGAGAGGTCGTGCCGCGGCCTTCGGATACGTTCGTGCCTTCGAACAGGCACGTCCCGGAATAGAGCATCGCCGTCTCGAAGCGCGGCATGCCGAGCGAAGGCGGAACCCAGATGCGGCCGGTCTCCGGAAACAGCATCTCCCGCTCCCAGCCTTCGAGGCGCACGACGCTGAGCTGCGCGTTCCAACCCGTCTCGGCGTTCGCCATCGTCGCCACCTCGCCCGCCGTCAGACCGTAGCGCACGCACAGCGGATAGTTGCCGACGAACGAGCGGAATTCAGGCCTCAGAACATTCCCCTCCACCGTAACGCCGTCGATCGGATTCACCCGGTCCAGCACGACGAACGGCTTGCCGGCCTTCGCGCAGTCCTCCATCGCGTAGAGCATCGTGTAGATATACGTATAGTAGCGCACGCCGATATCCTGGTTGTCATATACGACGACGTCCACCTGGTCCAGCATCTCCGGAGTAAGCCTTTTGGAATCCCCCCGGTACAAGCTGTACACCGGCACTCCGGTGATCGGATCTTCGTAGTCGTCCACCGGCACGCCCGCATGAAGATCGCCGCGCACGCCGTGCTCGGGCGAGAACAGGGCGGCAAGCTCGAACCTCTCGTGCAGCACGCGTATCGTCGATTCCAATTCGGCGGTCAGCCCGCTCGGCGACGTAATCAGCCCCAGTCTTTTTCCTTTAAACAGATGAGCGTATTTCTCGATACAATCGATGCCGTTGCGTACCATCCGCGTGCACCCGCCTCTCTCCAGTCGATTTTAATAGGAGATTTTGCCCAGCACCGCCGCCCGTCTGGCCCCGGTAACGCCCGGCAGGCTGTTCGGCCTGCCGGCGATGGCGTAATCCGCGAGCAGGGCGAAGGCGATCGCCTCCTTGGCGTCGCTGCTCTGCCCGATATCCTCCTGCGTCATCACCTGAACGCCCATCGGCTCCAGCTCCTCCTTCAGCATGCCGAGCAGCGTCGGATTATAGCTCCCGCCGCCGCCGACGATCATCGCCGCCGCCGAATGCTTCGGGCGTATGTAGCGGCGATAGCTGTCTCCGATCGACCAGGCCGTCAGCTTCGTCGCCGTGGCGACCAGATCGTTCGGCGGCAAGCCGCGCTCGTCCCGATAGGCGATCAGCCTGTCCACGTAAGCAGCACCGAACAGCTCCCGTCCTGTCGACTTGGGCAGCGCCTGAGCGAAGTAAGGCTCCTCCTGAAGCTGCGCCAGCAGCTCCTGATCGACGTTCCCTTCCTTCGCCCTCGCGCCTCCGACGTCCATCGACATGCCGGGAAACAGCCGCGACACGACGCCGTCGATGACCATGTTGCCCGGGCCGGTGTCGAAGGCGTACACCTCCTCGGGCGCGCAGGAGGCCGGCAGCACGGTAACGTTGCCGATGCCGCCGATATTTTGCAGCAGCAGCGTACGATCGGGCTCGCCGTACAGCAAATATTCGGTAAACGGAACCAGCGGCGCCCCCTGTCCGCCCCAGGCCATATCCGCGACGCGAAAATCGGATACGCAGGGGATGCCCGTTCTGGCGGCGATGACCGCTCCCTCTCCGATCTGCACCGTATAGCGCAGCTCGTACCCTTGGCTCGAATGCGGCTGGGGAGCGTGATAGATCGTCTGGCCGTGCGAGCCGACGACATCGACCTCTTCCGGTTCGAGGCCGGCCCGGCGGATGGCCGACAGCGCCGCCTCCGCGTACAGCTCGCCCAGCAGCGCGTTCATCCTCCCGACCCGGTCGACCGTCGCAGCGCTCGGATCGAACAGCGCGAAGATTTCCTCCCTTACGGCGGGAGGATAGGGAACGTTCTCGAACGAGAGCAGCCGGACTTGCGGCCGTCCGCCGTCCCCCTCCCGAATCTCGATCGCCGCGGCGTCAATGCCGTCCACCGAAGTGCCCGACATGAGGCCGATCGCGACGCGGACGCTTCGGCTCCCATCCTCCTCGCCGGCTCTCCGGCCGCGCGGGCCGGCCGCCCGCAACCCGTTAGCGTTCATCTTGTTCCCCCCTGATCTGTATCCGGCTTATTTCTGTCGTAATCATAATCCGGGGCCTTTTTTTCGTCAATGGAATTAGAAATAAAATTTCATTAATTTTAACATAAATAAATAATTTAAGTTCGTAATTTGGCGCCTCCATCATTTCCCACACAACCTGCCGCCTTTCCCTGCGTTAAAGCTTATAGATTAAAAGAGGAGAGGAGACGGACACATGCGAACGAGAATCGGATCCGTCGTCCTGCTCGGTCTGCTGCTCGGGCAAGCGCCGCCCGCGCACGCGGCGGCGGACGGCGCTCCGGACATCTACATAGACGGGAAAAGGCTGACATTGGCCGCCGACCCGATCGTCGTTGCCGGCGCAACGCTCGTGCCGATGCGCGACATTTTCGAGGCGCAGAGTGCGGAGGTGTCGTGGACGAACGCGACGCAGACGGTGAGCGCCGCCAAGGACGGTTTTTCTTTTACTTATCGAATCGGCGACCGTACGGCTTTCCTCAACGGCGATGCCGTCGCGCTAACCCAGCCCGGGATCGTCTCGAACGGTACGGCGATGCTGCCGCTGCGCTTCCTCGGCGAAGCGATGGGGCATGTCGTCCAATGGCACGCCTACGCCAACGACATTGCCATCTCCACCATTCGGGAGTATCCCCACACCGTCACTTACGGCGTGAACCTCCGGTCCGAGCCCGACAGCGGCTCCGATGCGACCGTACGCGGCATGCTGGCCAAGGGCGAGAGCCTCCAGGTGCTTCGCGAGATCGACGCCCGATGGCTGGAGGTTCGCACGGAAGACGACAGAATCGGCTTCGTCTCGGCCAAGCCGCTTTACACCGATTACGAGAGCCCTTCCCTTGCCGCGCTGCAAGGCGACGAGCTGATCGCCTTCGGCAAGCAATACTTGGGCGCGCCTTACGAATTCGGCGCTGCGCTCGGGCAGACCGAGACTTTCGACTGCTCCTCCTTCGTTCATCACGTGTTCAAGGAAGTGCTGGCCGTCGACCTGCCTCGCGTATCGTACAACCAGGCGAAGGAAGGCCGCGAGATCGGCCTGGACGAGCTGCGCGCCGGCGATCTGCTGTTCTTCGGAGCGCGCGGTCTCGACATCGGTCACGTTGGCATCTATGCCGGCGACAATCGGATCTTGCACACCTTTTCCAAAGACAAGGGCGTCCACATCGGCGAGTTCGACGACAAGTGGAAAAAAAGATTCGTCACCGCCCGCAGGCTGATCTAATTCGCGGCGCCTTCCCATGGACAGCATCCATCCCGGACAACTCGGACCAGGATTTGGATGTTGTTCATTTTTTATTCAGATCGTTCGATTATAATGGCTCAAGCAGCGGAGCTTGCGGGCACATCGACAGCTCTTCAGGGAACGGGATAGACTTGGAAGCACGTGCAAGAACCGCTGAAGGAGAACAGTAAAGAAAGGAAGAACAAGCAACGAAATGAAGAAAAGAATGTACGCCATGGGAATCGTGATGCTGCTGATGTTTAACGTGTTCGTCGGCGGCTCGGCGCTGTATGCGGCCGACGGCGCTCCGAGTCCCGCAACGGAAGGACGGCAGGCGGAAGCCGCAGCGGAGCAAGCTGCCGAGAGCAGGCCCGCCGCGGCAATTGAGGAAAATATTTTGACCAAGGTGATACTGAAGGACGCCCAGGGCTCGGTCGTCGACGCGGTGTACAATCCGGACTACCGGTTCGAGATCGGCTCCGCGGTTCACCTGGAATTCGAATGGGAGCTGCCGAACGGGCACGGCTACAAGGCAGGGGATACGTTCTCGTTCGATCTTCCGCCGGAGTTCGCCATCTATACGGAGATCGACGGAACGCTGGCCAATGACGACGGCACGGTCGGCTCCTTCACCGTCGACCGGGACGGACGAGTCGTCATGACCTTCTACGATTATGTGGAGAATCATTCCAACGTCAAGGGCAGACTGGAGATCGTTACCGAGTTTAAGGTGGAAATCGTTCAAGGCAGAGAGGAAGTCGTCATTCCCGTGCCGATTCGGGACGGCGTGCAGACGGTCGTGATCGTATGGAAGCCGGACGTCGAAACGACGATCGAGAAGCAGGGTCGTCTGGCGGCCGACAAGAGCCGGATCGACTGGACGATCGACATCAACAAGAAGCTTGAGATGATCGAACAGGCGACCGTAGCCGACCCGATGCCGGAGGGGCTGAAGCTGCTCGCCGATTCGGTCAAGGTGTATCGGCTGCAGGTGAATGCGAACGGCTCGACGGTCAAGGGCGCTCCGGTGGAGCCGTCCACATACTCGCTGGAGGCGACCGAAGACCGGTTCGAGCTGAAGTTTGCCGATCCGATCGATCGGGCTTACCGGATCGAGTATTCCACGGACGTCGCGGGCTCGCAGAGCAAATTCGTCAATACGGCCACGCTGTCGGGGACGAATATCGAGGACGTGCAGGCGTCCGCCAGCGTAACGGTGGACCGCGGCAAGCGTCTGGAGAAGGCGGTCGGGCATTACGACTCGTCCACGGGCGTCATCACTTGGGTCATTCGCTACAATTTCAGCCGCGACTCGATTCCTCAAGATCGGGCCTGGCTGAAGGATGAGTTCAGCAGCGCGCATACGCTTGTGCCGAATTCGTTCCAGGTGATCTCCGGCGATACCGGAGAGCCGCTCGGTGCGCAGCACTACGCGCTTGACGAGTCGGCGCACGGCTTCGAGCTGCAATTCCTCGGCGATGTGACTTCGCCGTATACGATTCAATATCAGACGCAGCCGGCCGGTCGACCCACAGCCGGGGAGACGGTGAAGAACGTCGTGACGGACGGCCTTGGCGGAACGGGGGAAGCTAGCCAGGGGCACGCTCAGGGCGCGATCGTCAAGTCTCATAAGTCGATGAATTACGCGGAGAAAACGGCGAAGTGGGAAATTAAAATCAACACCGACAAGAAGCCGGACGACAGCCGGTACGTCATGAAGGACGTCCGCATCGCCGATAAGTTCACGAACGGCGGACTGGAGCTGATCCCGGATAGTCTGAAGATCCGAGATTCCCAGGGCCGCGAACTGGAGCGCGGCCGAGACTTCGATCTCGTCTACGCGGATCCGCCGCGCAGCGGCTTCGACATTGCCTTCAAAATCGTGGTTGAGGACACGTATACGATCGAGTACGAGACGAAATTCGACGTTCAATGGGTGGGAGACCTCGGCAAACGGATCAACAACAAAGCCGTCGTCACCTGGACGGACGAGTACGACAATCGGAAGGAAGCGGCCGCGGAAGCCGAGTTTGACTTGAACCGCTATGCGAAAAACAACGGCGGAAAATCCGGTTCCTATAACGCGGCAACCAAGGAAATCACCTGGAGCGTCCTGATCAACTACAACTTCGACAAGCTGGTCGGCGCAAGCGTCTCCGACAAGCTGCTGCAGGGCCAGAAGCTGGTTCCCGGCTCCGTGAAGCTGTACCCGATGACGGTGAAATCCGGCGGAGGCGTGGAGCAAGGAAAGCCTGCATTGTCCGAAGACGACTACGATACCGATCTCCCGACCGCGGACAACGGCAACGTCTTGACCGTCAGGTTGCCTGAAGGCAGCACGAATTCGTACTGGCTCGAGTTCAAGACGACGCTGGAAGGATCGCTGATCGAACGAGAAATTTGGAACTACGCGGATTTTGTGAACGACGGCAAAAAGACGACATGGAACGCCAAGGCGAACGTGCCCAATGGCGGCCAGTATGTCGGCAAGTTCGGAGTTCAGAACGGCAAATCGATCGACTGGACGATCCGGATTAACGAAGGACAGTCCTATCTGACGAACGCCAAAGTGATCGACACGCCGACGCCGAACCAGGAGCTTGTGGCGGACTCCTTCCGTCTGTTCGAGACGACGGTCAGAGCCGACGGCTCGATCGTCGAGTCGGATGAGAAAATCAAGGACGAGGATTACACGCTTCAGATCCACACGGACGCAAATGGCGCCCAGTCGTTCGAGCTGGCGTTCCGGGAACCGATCAGCCGGCCGTTCATTCTGAAGTACAGCTCCTTGATCCGGGCTAACGATAAAGAAAAGGTCGGCAACACCGTCTACCTGGAAGGCGACGGACTGACGACGGAGCTTCGGGAGAAGTTCGAGGAAATCGTTGTGCGCACGTCGTCCGGCTCGGGATCCGGAAGCGGCGAGACCGGCGCGCTGCAGGTGATCAAGGTCGATGCCGCCGATGCTGCGAGGGTGCTGGCCGGCGCCGAATTCAAGCTGATCGACAAGTCGGGCGCCCGCGCGCCGCGAATCGGAACGACCGACGGGAACGGCGAGCTTCTCTTCGCCAATCTGCTGTACGGCGACTACGTGCTGGAAGAGACGAAGGCGCCGGCAGGATATACGATCGATCGGACCTTGTACGACGTGACCATCGACAGCACGACCGTGGACGGAGCGAAGACGGTCGTTATGACCGTAACGAACAGCAGAACGCAGACCCCGGGAGGACCTGGAGATCCGGGCGACCCGGGGGATCCCGGCAGTCCCGGTGACCCGGGCGATCCCGGCGATCCGGGGAATCCTGGGGATCCCGGGAACCCTGGAGATCCGGAGAGCCCCGGAAATCCGGGCGATCCGCAGCAGCCTGGCCAACCGGTAGATCCGGTCGAGCCTGAAGCTCCGGAGGAGCCCGGCGCCCCGGAAGAGGTCGATATTCCGGAGGAGGACGTTCCGCTCGGCGGTCCGGAGCCCGAGCCGGGTTCGGGATCGGGTTCGGGAACGCCGGCTCCCGCAGGCCCCGGCGTTCTTCCGAAGACCGGAGAGGCGAGCCCGCTTCCGTATTACGCAGGAGGAGCCGCGCTCATCGCCGCCGGTCTGTGGGTCGGCCGCCGTCACCTGCGCAGAGGGAACTAACCCGCTCCCCGGGTTCGGATAACTAACCAAGCATAAACAGCTTACGCCGTCCTTAGGATCGGCGGGATAACGTTTATGTCGTAGGGGATTCAGATAAGGATAACGAATTTTTAACTTTCTGAATCACTGAAAAATGGCGATGCCAGGGTGATCCCGGCATCGCCATTTTTTTGCTTCCGATGGTGCGCTCCTGCTTCCCGGCAGGCTCCCGATCGAAGACTCCCGTCCTATTCCTCCAGCACCTTGAACTCCGTCAGCATCTGATGGAACCGGGCGCCGTGCCCTTCCGCAGCTTCCAGGAAGTACTTTTCGGTAATCGCGAAGCTGCCCTGCTTCAGATTGTCCACGACGTAGATGACGACGACCTCGCTGTCCCATTCCTTGCCGGCCAGCGCCCGGACGGTATAACCCTGTACCGGCTCCGACACCTTTTCGACCTCGCGCACGTCTTCATACTTGCCCGCCAGCTCCTCGCTCAGCCGCTTGATCAACTCCTCCGGCTTCTCGTCTTTATACTGTTCGATCGTCATCGACACTTCGGGATAACGCTCGGGCAGCGGCTCCTTCGTCGTAATGACGTCCCGGCCGTCCTCCTGAACGAGCTTGTAGCGCTCCTGATCGTAATAGATGATGTACGAGCTCTCTTCGTTCTGATGCAGCTTCTGGTCCGTTTCCTCCTTCTGACCCTCGACCTCCACTTCAACCTTCTTTTCCGGCGCGAACCACTGTTTGACCTCTTCCATAAAAGCCGTCCCGGCCGGCATCGCCAAGTATACTCCGAAAGCCATAAACACGACGGCGACGCCCATCGCCAGCTTCAACATTCTCATCGTTGGTTTACCCCTTCCTGTCTGCTGCCGGGACGCCCGCGATCTCGTCCCTGTTCTCGTCCTCGTTCTCGTTCCCGTTCTCGTCGGCGTTGCCGGCTCGCTGTCCAGCAGCGCGTCGATCCGGTTCCAGACTTCTTCCTTCGTCCCTGCGGCGTAACGGCTCTCTTCGAGCATTCTGTCTTTAAGATTCCGTTCCATAGCGTTCGCCTCCCAGCCCTTTCTTCATCTTTTCCCGTCCCTTAAGCAAGCGCGACTTCAACGTATTCACGTTCACGTCCAGCATGTCGGCGATTTCCCTCTCGCTATAGTCGTGCAAATATTTCAAAATCAGCGGAATGCGGTACAGATCGTCCAGCGATTGCAGCACCCCGTAGACGTCCACCGACGCGTCGGGCAGCCGCTGCTCCACCGCGATTTTCTCCAGCTGTTCGCTAAGCGGCACGACCTTCTTCTCCCGTTCCATTACCCTGTAGCACTCGCGGAGCAAAATACAGTAGAACCATGGCTTAAACGGCTTGCTCCTGTCGTACTGCCAGACGTTCCGGTATACCCGGAGAAAAGTTTCCTGCACCGCGTCCTTCGCCCACTCCTCGTTTTTCGTCACGAGCTTGGCGGTTCGCATCGCATAATCGAAATATTCGTCGTACAGCGACCGAAACGCGCTGCGATCTCCTTGGAGAATGCGTTCGATCCACCGGTTGTCCACTCGAATCCCCTCTTTCCTGCTGTTCTATAAGTATTACCCGGCGAATCTTCGGAAAGTTTGCTGTAAAGCAAAAAAAAGACGCCATACGACTATCGTCGCATGACGTCACCTCGAAAGCCGCAGCTCTATGTTTTATCCGGGTCAAGCCTGTCCGCCGATCCGTTTGCGAAGTCAGACCTTCGCGTAAATCGATTAGACTACATTCTGGCCTCGCCCATGGATGGCTTGTCGCACTCCTGCTCCCCGCCGCGCAGCCTGTAGCGGAAGTCCTGAGGCTTGAGCCCGTATTTGCCGGAGAACAGCTTGGAGAAGTAGCGATAGTTCGGAATACCCGTCCGCTCCGCGATTTCGTACACCTTCAGATCCGTGCGCAGCAGCAGCTCCCGGGCCTGCTCGAGCCTATAGGTCTGCAAATAGTCGGAGAAGCTGCAGCCGATCTCGTTGCGGAACAGCGTACCGAACCAGCTCGGGCTTAGATTGACGTGACTGGCTGCAGCCGCGGCATCGATAGGCTCCCTGTAGCGCTGCTCGACAAAACGCAGCGCTTTCAACACTTCCGAGCGAACGCCTCGCAGAGACGTCTGCGTTTCCCGCAGAGCGTCCGCCGCCTCCTCGACCGCCGCCCTAACCTCCGAAATATGGCAGCTTTCCTCTATGCGCTTCTGCAGCCAAAGCCGCAGCGGAACGAAGCCGTCCGTATGGCGGCACGTATAATCGTCGCTCAGACATCCCGCCAATGCCGCGCCCATCATGCACAGCTGCGCGGGCTTCGGCCAATACTGCCGTTCCGACTCTTCCACCCAGCGAAGCAGCAGCTGCGCCACCGCCTCCGCGTCTCCCCTCTCGACCGCTTGGCGGCATTCCTTCTTCCTGGCTTCGAAGACGTCGGGAGGGTACGTCGAAGTGCGGCCGGGCCTGCCGGCAACGGCGGGAACCCCGATCGGCAAATAATACGCCTCATCCATCAGTTGGCGGCACTGAACCAACGATGCGGAAAGCGGCAGACCGTCCCGGATGTCGGATACGCTTTGGAGCGCCGCAATCCCATTGGCCTTGCATGCCTCATAACCGCGGCGCAGCGTCTGCATCGCCCAACCGAAGAACGCAGAGCCTCGCCCTCGTTCGTCCGTGGCGGCGATCATCGCCCATAATCCCGGTTCGATCTGCACGGCAAGCGACAAGTTGTCCTCCTCCGAATGTTCCAGAGCCGAGGAGGCGCCGAACATCGCCCGATTATGCTCGGGGGCAAAGCGGATCAGCGCCAGCACATGCCGCCGGGAAGGAAAGGACAGCGCCGCAAGCTGATCGGCCGCAGCGTCCGCGTCGTCGTTGGACATCAGCCTTTCCAGCAGGAGCTGGCGCAGCGCCTTTTTCCTGTTGCGTCTTTCCTGGCGGATGGCCAGCGCCGCCTTGTTCAGGCAGTCGATAAAATCCCGTTCGGAGAGCAGCAGCTTCGTAATGTAATCGTGGGCCCCGTAACGGAGCGCCGCCTGGACCTTGTCGAAATCCTCATAGCAGGTCAGCAAGATAAATTTCGGCGGGTCCTTCATCCCGTGTACCCGCTCCAGCAATTCCAGACCGTTAAGCACGGGCATGCCGATGTCCGCGACGACGATGTCCGGCGCCAGCTCCCGTATCCTATTCCAGGCTTGATTGCCGTTCTCCGCTTCGCCGACGATCTCGAAGCCGTGCCGCTCCGGGGAGAAAGAGCGGATTTTCCTTCTGGCCATCGGCTCGTCGTCGACGATCAGCAGCTTGAGCCTGACCTGCTCCGCATCATCGTTCATCGGTTTAACCTCTCTTTGTCTGCCGCAAGCGGTGGATTTCTAAGCGGCAGCGTCACGGTAATCGTCGTCCCCATGTCGACGGCGCTGTCGACGGCCAGCCCGTATTCCGCGCCGTAGTATAGGCGAATTCGGCGATGTACGTTAAGCACGCCGATGCCGATGCCGTCCTCCGCCTCCGTGCCGGACAAGGCGCTGCGCACGGCGGACAACCTGTCCCCGGACATGCCGACGCCGTTGTCGCTTACGGTCAAAACCAGGTCGCCGGACCTCTCCTCTGCCTCGATGACGAGGCGTCCTTTCCGCCCTTCAAGCGGATGCATGCCGTGGAACAGCGCGTTTTCCACAATCGGCTGGAGAATCAGCTTCAATACCTTCACGGCGCCCAGCCGCTCGCTCACGGGAGAGACGGCGATCTCGAATCGATTGTCGTATCTGACGGACTGAATGTATAAGTAATTTTTCGTATACTGCAGCTCATCCTCCAGCGTGCGCTCCTCGCTGCGGCTGTCCAGACTGTACTTGAGCAGCCTGCACAGCACGTTGATCATCTCGTGAAGCTCCGACTTGGGACTGAAATCGACCATCATATCGATCGTATTAAGCGTGTTGTACAGAAAATGAGGATTGATTTGCGACAAGAGCGTCTGCATTTCGGATTTCCGCTTCGCTTCCTCCGTCGCCTGCAGATCGACGATCAGCGCCTTGATGGTGGCCGTCATCCGATTGAACTGAACGGCCAGCTCGCCGAATTCGTCCTGCTGGCGAATAAGCAGCTTGCTGTCGAGATCCCCCTTGGACACCTTCCGAATCCCCTTGGTAAGAAGCATTACCGGACGCGTAAACCACCAGGATACCGCCACATAGATGCATAGAAAGCCGAGCATGCCGAACAGCACGATGGCCCACGCGATTTGGCTCAGCGGCTCGAATCGCGACTCCAGCTTCTCCACGTCGCCGACGACGACGATTTTCCAGCCGAGGTTCGCCTCCATCGTCCCGACGGAGTGGTAGATCCCCTCGCTGCGAAAATACGAAAGCGCCGAAGAAAACGTCTGCACGTATTCTTCAGAAATCAGCACAGGGGTCGTCACATTGATCGCCCCCATAAAATCGATCAGGCGATCCTCGCGGTCGTACAGCAGCGTCTGGGTTTCATAGGCGCCGGCGAAGGCGGCGCTCCGTTCGAGAAACGCGGACAAATCGACGAGGAAAGCCAAATAGCCGAGCGGCCGGCCGCCGGTATCGAACACCGTTTTGGTCACGATGCTCGTCGGCCCGAACGTCCCCGAGCGCCCGATATCGGAGCGAATCGTATTGGACCACTCGAACACCCCGCGGCTCCGCTCGGCCTGCTCGAGAATCAGCGCCTCCTCCTTGGCGGAGAAGTTGCCCCAGAACGTAATCGGGTAGCCGGTAATGTCCCCGTCCTTCGCCATGTACACGACGCCGCGCACGAAATCGGCCCGAATCATCGCCACCGTGCGCATAGCCTCGTACAGCCGGTCCCCCGGGCCGCCCTCCTGCTTGATGATCTCTTCCATTTCCAGCATATTGTACGTAATCTCGTTGTTATAAATACCGATCAAGTGCACCACCTGGTCGGACATGCCCGCCAGCGCTTCGTTCTGCGTCTCCCGCAGAAATTCGAGCGCGTAGTCTTTGGCGATCTGCGTCACGATTATTACGAACAACGTACCCGGGACAACAAGGAGCAAAATCAGTTTGTTGCGCGAACTCATCCGATACCCTCTCACCTAAGCTCGCCCCTCTCACCCGGCATACATAGAAGTATACTCACGAACGCTTATACGTACAAGCGTTCGTGAGTATAGGGCTGCGGACCCGTACCGCAGGCTAAGGCTTGGAAACCTGAAGCTGCTCGGCCGCCTCGTCGATCAATTTTTGACCGCCGGCCTTCTTCCACTCTTCCACGTAGCTGTCCCATTCGTCCAACGAACGTTTGCCCAGCACGAAGGAAATTTCGTTCTTGTTTTGGAAATCGGCGATTTTCGTCGATGTCGTACCGTCCAGCGTAAGGTTCATATCGTAATTTTTGTAGCGGGGCATGGCGATGATCTCCTGATTGTATTTGCTGCCCAGCACGCCGACGGGCTCGTCGTCGTACACTTGCCAGATGAGGCTGTAGCCGAAAAACTGCCAATCAGCCAGCGACTGATATTCCGGCTTGGCAAGCTGAACGTGGGTTGGCGCGATGGCAAATATGTTCGTGCCGTCTTCGTTCAACTCCACTCTGGATTCTCCCGGATAAATTTCCGGACCGCCGCCTTGAGATACGGCCCAGTAATTGACGTTCGGATACATCATCGAATCGATCAGATGAGCGAGGCGCTTGAGCTTGCCGGGGTCGTTCGCCACCTTCTTCGAGATGATGAAGATGCCTCCCGGATTGTCGCCCGGACCGTACATGCCGCCTTTGCCGTCATTGGATTTGAGCGGCTGGATCGGCGCCCACAAATGGACGGCGTTCGGGTCCTTCTTCTTCGCGTTGTACTGCTCGTCGATAATGTTCCAGCCCGGATACCAGACCATGCCGATCTGGTCGTTCAGGCTGTACGCCTTGAACGGCTCCCATCCGATCGTATACCAGTCCGGAGCGAGCAGCTTGTTGTCGTACAGCTTTTTCACAAATTCCAGAAAACGCTTGGTCGTGCCGTCCAGCATCGGATGGTTGATCTTGCCGTCGGCCACGTTCCAGCTCGGATGGCCGTACATCGCTTTAAGCGCGTCCAGCATGTTCCAGCCGTTGCCCCCGCCGGCCGTAGCCATAAACCAGGTGTCCGGCTTGCCGTTCCCGTCGGGATCCTGTTCGACTACCGCTTTGGCGTAAGCGAACAATTCGTCCTCGTTGGTCGGCATGCTCATGCCCAACTTCTCCAGCCAGTCCTGACGGATGAAGTACCCCCAGTTGTTCGGGAAAATCGGATATCGCGGAATGCCGATCATGTTTCCGTCGACGGTCGCCCAATTGGCGTAGTCCTGCGTGACGTATTGCATCGTCTGCGGCATGTACGGCAGAATTTCCCTGGCATCGAGCAATTGACCGCTTTCGAAGAGGGAGCGCGCTACGTCCTTGTAGGAGAACATCACGAGGTCGGGCTCCGAACCGGAAGCGTATCGCACGCTGACGGAGTTCTTCAAATCCTCGCCGGTCATGCTCGTAAATTTAATCGATACGTTGAATTTCTCCTCGAGATACGCTTTGATCGTATCCTCCGGCACCGGCTGGTTAAAGGCGCCGGCCACCATCAGATCGAGCTCGTACTTCTGGCTAAGGTCGTCATACGCATAGCTTGAGGCGTCCACAGCCTTCGGCACTTCGGGGAAGGCCGCCGGGAAAACCAGTTCCTTGATCGGCGGTCCGGCATCGTCGGCATTCGCCGGGGCGGGGCTTGCTTGACTCGTCCCCGAAGCGTTCGGCGCTTCGCCGCCGGGTGTGGCCTGGTTCTCCTTATTGCCGCCCGACGAGCAAGCGCCAAGCGCCGCCGATAAAGCAATGAGCAGCGCAATCGCCGTATAAGACCAATGTCCTTTCTTCATTCGTGTTTCCCCTTTCGATCTCTATTTTTTATGTCAAGAAGCGCCTGAGTCGCCTCCGAACATCGCGGGTCAGCCTTTGACCGATCCCATATACATGCCTTTGACAAAATGCTTCTGCAAAAAAGGATAGACGCACAGCACCGGAATAATGCCGATGACGACCGCGGCCATCTTAAGCGTCTCCGTACTGATCGACTGCGACGACTTCAGCACGGCGTTCATCGAATCTCCGCTGACGGAATCGATCGTCAGCATGTTCTTAAGCACCATCTGCAGCGGATACATCTGCTTGTCGTTCAAATACAGCAGCGCGTCAAACCAACTGTTCCAGTGCGCGACCAGATTAAACAAGCCGATGGCCGCAAGCGCGGGCGCCGCAAGCGGGATGATGATTCGCAGCAGCATGCTCCATTCCCCCGCGCCGTCAATTTTGGCGGATTCGGTCAAGCCGTCCGGCAAGTTCTCGATAAAAATTTTGATGACGAGCAGCCCGAAGCTGTCGACCATGATCGGAAGGATGAGCGACCAATAGGAATCGATGAGTCCCAAATTTTTGATCACGAGATAGGTCGGAATCAACCCTCCGTTAAACAGAATCGTCGCAAGGATAAAGAACAGGAAGATGCCGCGGCCAGGCAGCGTCCGCTGCGCCAGCACGTAGGCGCCGATCGTCGTCAGCAGCAGCGTCAGCAGCGGTCCGACGACGGCTCGCCCCGTGGACACGACGAAGGCGTTCCAGATGACCGAGGAGGCCAGCAACCGCTTGTAGGCTTCCAGCGTCGGCTCCAGCGGAATGATGACGAAGTAGTTGCGCTCGATCATCTCCGCCTTCGTCGTCAGCGACATCCCGATGACGTAGAGCAGCGGGAACACGGCGGATATCGCCACGGCGATGACGACGAGATGGATGACGATCTGATAGGTTCGCTCGCTAGCCGATTTGTAATGCACTTGACCCCTCCTCTACCAGATGCCCCGGCCGGTAAACCGTTTGGCCAGACTGTTGCTGATCACGATCACGACCATGCCGATGAACGATTGGAAGATGCCGACCGCCGTGCCGATGCTGAATTGCAGTCTGCCCAGTCCTTCGCGGTACACCCAAGTTTCGATGACGTCAGCCGTATCCAGAACGGCCTTGTTGTAGAACAGCAGAATCTGCTCGCCCCCTGCGAACAAAATGTTGCCGAGGCTGAGGCAGAGCACGAAGGTAATGACCGACAGGATGCCCGGCAGCGTAATAGAGACAATGCGCCTCAGCGGACCCGCGCCGTCGATTCTGGCTGCCTCGTACAGTTGCGGATCGACCGTGCTGAGCGCCGCAAGGTAGATGATCGTGCTCCAGCCGATTTCCTTCCATAACGCGGAGCCGACCAGAATCGGGCGAAACCAGCTCTCGGAGAGAAAAAATTCGTAGCGCTCCATTCCGAAGCGTTCCAGCACGTTATTGACGAATCCCGAGCCGGTGGAAAAAAAAGCGAATACGATTCCGAAAATAATGACCCAGGAGAAAAAGTGCGGGATGTACACCGCGCTTTGCAGCCATTTTTTAAGCCGCTTAGAGGCAAGGTCGTGGAACATGATCGCCAGCGCAATCGGCGGCACGAATCCGACGATCAGCCGCAGCAGACTGATTTCCACCGTGTTCGTCAGAACGTTCACGATCTCCGGATCGTCGAACATGACTTTGAAATTGGCCCAGCCGACCCATTCGCTGTCGAAGACGCCCATGCCAAGCCGCAAATCCTTGAAGGCGACAATCCAGGCAAGGGCGATCGGCCAATATCTGAAAATAACGTAATAGGCAGCGACCGGCAAAAACATCAGGTATAAGGTGCGGTGCTTGACGATGCTTTGCAGCAAGGTTTTGTCGGCGGAGACGCTTCCCCCGACGCCGGCCTTGGCGGCAGACTGCCATTTTCGGACCACGATATCTCCCCCTTTCTATCTGTAATAGCGCTTACATCGCTTATTATAGCAAGGACTTTACGCGCAATAGTGGACTCTGCGACTGGAAATGTACACTCCTCGACTGAAATGCGGCCTTCGTGACGGAAGGACGCCAAAAAGAGGCGGTCCCCAAAGGAGGTCTGCTCGCTTGAAGGAAATCGGCAAAAAAATAAAGAAGTGGCGGTGCTAGGGGGGATCCCTGCACCGCCACTTCTGGCTTTTGATCGATTGCTGCCTTCTTGAAAGGATTGAGGGACAGCCCGTTCTCGTTTCTGTAACCAAGCATAAACGGCTTACGCCGTCCTTAGGATCGGCGGGATAACGTTTTTGTCTTCCGCAGAACGGCTTACAGGGTCAAATCCGGATTTTCCGAGAAGTGCTTCAGCAGAACGATCGGGTCCGTCTTCGACGGGTTCGAGATCGTGATCCCCTGCCGGGCAGCCGGCGCGGTGACGAAATATTCGTCGTGCGTCAGCTCGCCGTAGCGGATCAGCGCGGGCGTCTCGAGATCCCAGACGCCCAGCCTGCCGTGGCCTTGCAGCATGTACAGGCCGTAAGCGGCGGCGTCCCGGATCGTGACGGTCGCTCCCGGCAGCACGGTCAGCCGCTTCGCCGACACGAGCTTGCTCTTGTAGCAGATCCACTCCTCCACGTATCCTTCGGCCCGCATCTCTTCAAGGTCGCGCACGGGCTTCGGAGACATGAAGAAACGCTGGTAGAAGTCCGGGTCCGTATTCGCCTCCCAGTCGAGAATGTCCATGAGGTAATCATAGTTGCCGACTTCCTCCGGAGGCGTATCCTTCCACAGCAGCGCTTCCGGCACGACATGCTCGCCGTGCAGCACCGACTGGTACATCGCGTAGACGTCGGAAGCGAACTGCGGCTCGTACGTGCAGAGGCTGCCGGGAGCGTGCAGAATGCCCGGCGGAACGTCGAAGCCGGTGTCGAGCGTCAGCTTGTAGGCGCGCGACAGGTTCGTAATCCCGTTGTCCCCTTTGGCGAAGTTCATCAGCGTTTCCTTGACCTGCTCCTTCGTGACGCCCGGATTAAATCCGAAAAACGTATAGGGAAACTCGCCGCCGTGGTTGTTCAACTGAGAAGGGTAAAAATACATCTCGTGCTTGCCCTTCTGACCGACGCGCGCGGCCGCTTCGTCGTCGTGATGGACGTGGTGCGGCAGCGGATTCAGGTTGTCGAACAGCTTGGAGTAAATCGGCCAGCCCTTGTACTTGTCCCAGATCGCCTCGCCGATCGCCCCGCCCTTCAGTTCGTCGACCGCATCCTTCAGCAGCATCCGTTCGCGGCCGTCCGCCGAGACGACGTAGCTCATCCCTTCGTCCTCCGGCGTGTCCGGCCCGTTCTCGGCGCGGGTCGTCGAGGAGAACCAGCGCTCGTCGATGCCGCCGCGGGCCAGCCCGAGCACGAAGTAGTCGTCCGGATGCAGCTTGATTCGTCTGCCCGGACGGCAGAACGAGCGGGGAACCCAGGCCGGAGCCAGCCTCAGCACCCCTTGGCCTTCCTCCAACAGCTTTTCCGCCAGCGCTCTTTTGCTCATCGTTTCCTAACCTCTCTTTCTTAGACGGGATAAGCCATCGTCGTCATTAACGTATTTTCCGCCTGTGTCGCGTCCATCCGGCTGTACTGCACGACGATCGGAATGTCGCTGTCCACTTTCATCGCGTACGGGACGCCTTTTGGAATTTTCGCGCCGTCTTTCTCCAACGTATCGGTTCGAACGTGCTTCGTGCGCTGTCCGTCCACGGCGAACGTAATCTCTCCGATCGGACTCTCGTCCTCGAAGTACACCGTCACGCTCACCGTCGCCTTGGAAGCGGAGCAGTTCACGATGCAGATCGCCTCGTGGCTCTCCAGCGCGCCCGAGCTGCGCACCGGGGTGAAGCCGTCCGGAATGATCCATTGCTTGGCGCCGATTTCTTTGCTCATCTCGTATCTCCTCGCTTACCAGGAATCGACCTCGACGGTCGGGTGAAACAGCACCTTTTTGTACAAAATGTTGTTCGGGGCGTTCAAAATAAAGGCGATCAGCGACGCGATATCGTGCGGCTTGATCAGCGCGTCCTTCTCGTGCAGCCACGTCCAGCGGTCCCACCAGCTCGTGTCGATGCCGCCGGGGCACAGCGTCACGACATGGATGTTGTCCTTCATTAAATATTTGGAGATCGCGTCCCCGAAGCCGTTCACGCCGAACTTCGTCGCGGTATAGATGCCGTTGTTGTTGTTCTTCGTGTTGAGGCCGCGCGTTCCGGCAATCGACGAGATGTTGATGATATGGCCTTGCTGCTGCTTCATCATGTAGGGGGCGACATGCTTGGAAGCGTAGATGACGCCCTTAAGGTTGACATCGATCGTCATGTCGATGTCTTCCTTCGTGATCTCCTCGAACGACGTATCCACGCCCGCTCCCGCATTGTTCACGAGCACGTCGACGCTCCCCCACGTCCGGTGCACTTCCGCCACCGCCCGGCCGAGGCCGTCGTAGTCGGTGACGTTCAGGGCGAAGGTCAGACACTCCGTCCCCTGGTCTTCCAGCTCCTTCCGCAAGCTCTGCAGCTCGGCTTCGCTGCGGGCGATCGCCGCCACCTTCATGCCCAAGCTCCCGAGATGGGCGCATACCGCGCGCCCGAGCCCGCGGCTCGCTCCGGTCACGATGACCGTCTGTCCTTTTAACTTGTCGCTCATATCCGTTCTCCTTTCTTAAGCCGTTCATCGTATCGTATAGCCGCCGTCGATGACGAACACCCCGCCCGTCGCATAGGACGACGCGTCCGAAGCAAGATAGACGGCGATTCCCTGCAGCTCGTCCGGGGTTCCCGGACGGCCCATCGGCGTCCCGCCCATCCATGTCCGGACCATGTCGCCGTTCTCATCAAAATAAGGGGCGGTCATCTCCGTCTTCATGTAGCCGGGCGCGATCGTATTGACCCGTATGCCGTAGCGCGCCCATTCCGATGCCATGCTCTTCGTCAGCATAATGACGCCCGCCTTGGACACGTTGTAGGCGGCCTGATGCTGCGGTACGTTGGACACGAGTCCCGACATCGACGAGATGTTGACGATCGCGCCGCCGCCTTGGGCGATCATCGTTTTCCCGATTTCCCGGGATACGAGAAATACGCTCGTCAGGTTGACGTTCATCACGTTCTGCCAATCTTCAAGCCGCATCTCCTCGACCGGAACGTGCAGGGTGATGCCGGCGTTGTTGAAGAGGGCGTCGATCCGGCCGAACCGCTCCCGTGCAGCGTCCGCCAGCGCGCGAACGCTCGCCGGATCGGTCACGTCCGCTCGAACGGCGATCGCGTCCACGCCTTCCAGCCGCAGTTCGGCCGCCGTCTTCTCGGCTGCCTCCAGTCGAAGGTCGGCGATGACCAGATGCGAGCCCGCCTGAGCCAACCCCTGCGCCATAGCCTTGCCGAGCCCGACCGCTCCTCCCGTCACGATGGAGACGCGGCCGTCGAGACGAAATTTGTCGCTGACCTTCATGGTTCCGTCGCCTCCGTTACTTCAAATATTGATCGACGTTGTCTTGCGTGACGAGCTCGAACGGCACGAACACTTCCTTCTCGTACGGTTCGTTACGGATGATTTTAAGCGCCGTTTCCACCGCTCCGCCCCCTTGCGCGGCCGCGTTCTGGAACACCGTCGCATCCAGACGCCCATCCTTGACCGCCTGCAGCGCGTCCGCGATCGCGTCTACGCTGACCAGCACGATGTCCTGCTTGACGCCGGCGTCTTCCAGCGCCTTGAGCGCGCCCATGCCCATCTCGTCGTTCTGGGCGAACACGCCCTGAATCTGGCCGTCGTGCGCCTGCAGCCAGTTCTGCATCAGCGTAAGCGCCTTGTCCCGGTTCCATTCGGCCGTCTGCTCCGCGATCAGCTTCATGTCGGGATAAGCTTTCAGCGCCTCGATCGCGCCTTCCGTCCGGTCGATCTCCGCCGATTGGCCGAGATGGCCGTGCATCATGACCAGGTTGCCCTTGGAGCCGAGACGCTCCGCCAGATAGTCGATCGCGAGCTGCGCGGACTCCTGGTCCCGGGACCCGACGAACGCATCCGGTTCGGACTTGGTGACCGAGTTGACGTTAATGACCGGAATGCCGGCTTCCTTCGCCTTGTCGACCGCCGGGGACGACGCTTCGGCTTCGATCGGGTTAAAGATGATGGCGTCCACTTTCTGCGCGATAAACGTCTCCACTTGCTGAATTTGCTTGTTCGGGTCCTTCTGCCCGTCGTTGACGATAATTTTGACGCCGAGCTCCTTGCCCTTCTCCTCGATGCCCTTCGCCAGCGTCGCCGTAAATTCGTTGGCCAGATTCAAGATGCTGACGCCGATCGTAATCTGCTTCTCTCCGCCGCCGGCCTGAGCCGACCCGGACGCTTCCCCGCCCGTCTCCTCCTTGCCGCCGCAAGCCGCCAGAAGCAATGCCAGTACAAGTACGATCGATAGACTCATCCGTTTTTTCATCTTTCATGACCTCCCTAGAATGTTGAATAGAATCACTGCCTTGCGTGAAGCTTATCGGTTCAACTGCTGCTCCGGCTCTTTTCCCGCTCCGGTCCCGTACGCCGCGCTCACCTCCTTAATCGGGGACGCCGGAGGCATGCGCCGTCAGGATTTGCGGTCGATCAGCAGGGCGCCGACGATGATCAGCCCTTTAATGATCTGCTGGTAATAGGAAGGCACGTTGAGCAGATCCAGACCGTTGTTAATGACGCCGATGATCAGCGCTCCGATAATCGTGCCCGTCATCCGGCCCGAGCCGCCGGCCAGACTCGTGCCGCCGATGACGACTGCGGCGATCGCGTCAAGCTCGTAGCCGACCCCGATATTGGGCTGGCCCGTCTCGATTCTCGCCGTCTGCATAATGCCCGCCACACCGGCGAGGCCGCCGCAAAGCACGTACACGTACAGCTTGATGCGGTGAACGTGAATGCCCGACGCCCGGGCCGCCTCCTCGTTGCCGCCGACGGCGTACACGTAGCGTCCGAATACCGTCTTGTTCAGCACGAACAGCGAGAGGAGGAAAACGACGAGCACGATCAGCACCGGAATCTGGACGCCGAACACCGTTCCCCCGATCGCGTTAAACGACGGAGACAGGTTGGAGATCGGCCGCCCTTCGCTGATGACGAGCGCGCCTCCCCGCGCGATCGTCATCATGCCCAGCGTGACGATGAACGGGGCCAGCTTTCCTTTCGTTATCGTGACCCCGTTCACGAGTCCGATCAGCAGACCGCCGGCGACGCCGAGCACGATCGGAACGAACGCGCCTTCGCCCGAGCTGGCGAACAGCGCGGCCAGACAGCCGGTTAAGGCGACGTACGAACCGAGTCCGAGGTCGATTCCGCCGATCAGAATGACGAAGGTGACGCCGATCGCCAGCGTGGCGTTGATGGACACCTGATTAAGCACGTTCAGCAAATTTCGTTCGGTTAGAAACACCGGCGACATCGAGGCGAATACGGCGCATAGAACGACCAGCGCCAGCAGCAGCCCGTATTTTCTCAACCAATCGCCCGTTAGTGCGGATTTCATCGCATGGCTCATGTGCACGTCTCCTTACGTGTTCATCTGTTGCGTTTGCTTGCCGAAGGCGAGCGCCATAATGTTCTGCTCGCTGGCCTCGTCCCGGGACAGCTCCCCTGCGATTCGGCCTTCGTGCAGGACGATAATCCGATCGCTCAGCCCGATAATTTCCGGAAGCTCCGACGAGACGACGATGACCGCCTTCCCTTCGTCGGCCAGCCTGGAAATCAGCTTGTAGATTTCCGACTTCGCGCCGATGTCGATGCCGCGGGTCGGTTCGTCCAGAATGAGCAGGTCGGGATTGCCCAGCAGCACTTTGCCGATCACGATTTTCTGCTGGTTGCCGCCGCTCAGGTTTTTCGCTTTCTGCTCGCGGCTGGGCGTCTTGATCGCCAGCTCGCCGATCGTATCGTCGGCAATCCGCTTCTCCTTCGCGTTGGAGACGACGCCGGCGCGCGAGACCAGCCGGTAGTTGGACAGCATCATGTTTTCCTTCACGGACAGCTGCAGCACAAGCCCCTGCGTTTTGCGGTCCTCGCTGACGAGCCCGATCCCCTGCGCGATGCCGTCCTTCGGCGAACGAATGCGAACCGCAGCGCCGCCGATCCGGATCTCGCCGGCGTCGTAGCCGTCCAGCCCGTAGATGCAGTTGACGACTTCCGTCCTCCCCGAGCCCATCAAGCCGGCGATGCCGACAATCTCGCCCTTGCGGACGTCGAACGACACGTTCTCGAACACGCCCTTGCGCGTCAAGCCGCGCACCGATAGAACAGCGGGACCGTACGCCGGCGTCCGCGGGGGAAACAGCTCCTTCAGCTCCCGTCCGACCATCATCGAGATCATCCGGCCGATGTCCGCGCCCGCGATCGGCTCCGTGCCGACGTAAGTGCCGTCCCGCAGCACGGTAAACTCGTCCGCGATGCGGAAAATCTCGTCCATCTTGTGAGAAATGTAGATGATTGCGACGCCCCGCTTCTTCAAGCCCTCGATCAGCTTGAACAGCCGCTCCACCTCCCGGTCGGAGATCGCCGAGGTCGGTTCGTCCATAATGATGACGTCCGACTGGTAGGAGATCGCTTTGGCGATCTCGACCATCTGCCGCTCGGAGACGCTCAGCTGCTTCATCCGGGCGGCCGGATCGATCTCCACGCCCGCCAGCTTCAAGTAGCTGACCGTGTCTTCGCGCAGCTTTTTCCGGTCGATGACGCCCCACCCGCTTCGGGGCTCGTTGCCGAGAAACAGATTTTCCGCGACGGTCAAGTCGGGCACGTAGGACAGCTCCTGGTGAATCA
This sequence comes from Cohnella hongkongensis, assembly GCF_042654645.1. NCBI lineage: Bacteria > Bacillati > Bacillota > Bacilli > Caryophanales > Paenibacillaceae > Cohnella > Cohnella hongkongensis. The sequence continues at coordinate 42,394 of NZ_JBHSEP010000010.1, forward strand.
TCGCGATTCCTGCGTTGATCGCGTCGCGGATGCTCGCGTGAACGAGCTTGCGGCCTTTGTAGACGATATCGCCTTCATATTGCGTGTACATGCCGATCAAAATTTTCATCAGCGTCGACTTCCCGGCCCCGTTCTCGCCCATCAGGGCGTGCACGGTTCCTTTCTTGACGGAGAGACTTACATTTTTCAAGGCATGAACGCCCGGAAAAGATTTGGAGATGTTGCGCATCTCCAGCACGACCGCATCGCCATTCATGTCATCACCCTGACTGCTCGATATTGGCTTCTTCGTCTTGCCTAACCCGAATTCTATAGCGGATGCCCCGCGAAAACATTTCGATTTCTTCAGATCCCGCTTGTAATCCGTTCTGCTCTGCGAGCCGCCGTCGACCCGGCTTTATCCCGCTTCGGGAATCGGCTTTGTTTTTTTCGGGAACGGCGCTTCCCCCCGGCAAAGCCGGGACGTCTGTGGTAATCTAATGAGGTGCGAAATTGTAAACGGGGGTGCCCGGCTTTATGCGAAAAGCGTCTCTGCTCCTCCTCTTGTTAAGCCTGGCGCTGACCGGCTGCTTCGGAAGCGCCCCGGGCGAGCCTCGCTACTCGGCGATGCCTTCGTCTTCCCCGACGGCGGCCGCAACGAAGCAGGCGCCGATTCGGCTCGGCTTCACCGTGCTGGGAAGCTTCGAGTTCACGGATATGATCAAGATCAAGCTGGAAGCGGAAGCCGCTTTGAGGGAAAATATCGAGTTGTTTTCATATGAGGGGAACGTCGATGCGGAGCAGCAAATCGCGGACGTCAAGGACATGATCGCCAAGAAGGTGGACGTCATCATCCTGAATCCGCTGAACGCGGCCAAGTCCAACGAAGCCGTCCAGCTGGCGATCGGCGCGGGCATACCGGTCGTCGGCATCAATACGATTCCGGATACCGACCGGCTGACGACCTATGTCGGCTCCAACGACATCCAGGCCGGAGAGATCCAAATGCAGTACATCGCGGAAACGCTTGGCGGGGAGGGCAACATCGTCATTTTCAAAGGTTTGGTCGAGCAATCGTCGCAGATTCAGCGGGCCAGAGGCATTCTGAACGTGCTGGACAGGTACCCGAACATTCGCGTGCTGGAGGAAGAGACGGCCAACTGGTCGCGGACGGAAGCGTACGAACTGATGAAAAAATGGCACGCCAAGCACGGTTCTAAGATCGGCGCCGTCGTCTCCCATAACGACGGGATGGCGCTCGGGGCGCTCGATTATATGGAGGAAGCCGGCCTTCGCATCCCGATTATCGGCGTCGACGCCATCCCCGACGCGCTCCAGGCGGTGAAGGACGGGAAAATGGCGGCGACCGTCTTCCAGGACGCCACCGGGCAAGCCAAAATGGCCCTGAACCTGGCGATCAATATCGCCCAGAACGGCCATGTGGCGAAAAGCTATTTCATCCCTTACCGGCTCGTGACGCAGGAAAATGTCGATTACTTCATCAACATCCGCTAGAGGCCCATGCCCGCCATTTTTTTCTGATATTCGCCCGGCGGGCAGCCGGTCAGCTTCTTGAACAGGACGGAGAAATAGACCGGATCCTTCATTCCCACGAGCTCGGCGACGACCGACGGGCGCAGCTCGCGATCGACGAGAAGCTGCTTCGCCTTCTCGACGCGCACGTGGTTTAAGTATTTTTTGAACGTCCAGCCGGTCTCGTTCTTGAACAGCTCGCTGAAGTACGTCCGGTTCAAGTAAAACTTCTTCGACAGCGCCTCCAGCGTAATCTCCTCGAAATAACATTCGTCGATATACTTCTGAGCCTGCTGGATCATGTGACGCGCTTCTCCCTGGTTGCGCTTCGAGGCCGCCTCCGCAATCTGGACAGCCAGCACGAGCAGCTCCTCCTTCAGCTCGGCGGCATCCGACGTCCGTTCCAGCAGCCTCGCCAGCTCCGGCAGCTTTCTCCTCATCGGCTCCGGCTCCACGAACAGCCGGTCGAGCGTCTGATCAAGCGCGTAATAGACGGCCGACGCCGCATGCCTAGCGGGCACAGGCTTGTCGAAGAACGCCTTGATCGTCTCCTGAAGCTCCTTGACGTTTCTGCCGACGATCGCCTCCTCCAGCGCTTCCCCGTCCAATTCGACGCTTTCCCCGGCCTGCCAGCCCCACTGGTCCCCGTCGGACAGCAGGTGAACCGCTTCTTCCTCCGAATCGCCGTCGAACTTCAGCCGCTCCTCCGCTTGCCGGTAAGCCATGCCGGCGGCCTGAAGGCCGGAGAAGGACGGGGTGACGAGGATGCGCGCCCCGAACCGGCCGTATTGCCGGAGATTGTCCAGCAGCCGCTCGATCGGCTGCCGCCAGGCCGTCCGCTCGAACGCGGCATCGGAAGACGACAGGCCGAGCAGACTGACATATTCGCCTTCCCTCCCTTCCCGGGGAAAGCCGTAGAACGGCCAATCCAGCGTATCTCGGGCGATGTTCTCGAAGACGAAGAAGACGAGCCCGGCGTCCTGCATGAACTGGGCTTTCACGTTCGCGTAATCGGCGATGCGGACGACGAGCATCGCATAGCGCGGGAATTCCAGCCGGATGCCGAGCCGGCTCAGCTTCTCCGCGGCCGCCTGAGACGACATCGGCTTCAACAGCCGGTTCATGATCTGATGCTTCAGCAGCGGAACGGCCTGATTCAGCAGCAGGCCGGTGGCGATGTCCCGCTCGCTCCTCTCCTGCTCGGCGCGGATCGTCCGGAGCGTCTTCTGAAGCGCCTTCTCCAGCTCTTCCTTGATTACCGGCTTCGTCAAGTAGTCGACCGCGCCGCTGCGCAGCGACTGCAGCACGTACTCGAAGTCGGAATACCCGCTTAATATGATCGTCTTGACGCCGGGAAACCGCCGCTGCAAAATCGGCAGAAACCGGTAGCCGCCCATGCCCGGCATGCGCATGTCGAGCAGTACGATATCCGGCGTCTCCTTCTCCATCATCTCCAGCGCCTGCTCGGCGTTCTCCGCTTCTCCGGCGATCTCGATCGGAAGCTCGATGCCCCGAAGCTTGCCGATCAAGCTGCGCCTGACTCCGATCTCGTCCTCTACGACCAATATTCTTGCTGCGAACGTCTGCTGCCGCATGGCGTCAACCTCCATTATTTTGCGGGTATGGCGGGAAAGCGGATCGTAATATCCGTGCCCTCCCCCTCTATGCTGTCAATGTCAAAGCCGAGCCGGTCTCCGAACAGAATCCGAAGCCGCAAATAGACGTTTTTCAGCCCGACTTTTTTGGCGTCGCCCGGCTCGTAGAACGTGGACGCCGACTGCCGCTTGAACGCCTCGAACGCTTCCAACGCGTCGGCGTCGAAGCCCGTTCCGTTGTCCGAGATGCGGATTTCGATCTCGCCGTCCTGCTTCGCGACCGAGAGCCTGATCGTCGCATCTCCGAGCTTCTTCTCCACGCCGTGCTTCACGGCGTTCTCGATCAGCGGCTGGAGCGTGATCTTCAATATTTTGTACGGCAGCGCTTCGGGATCGATGCTCTGCTCCACATGAAGCTTGTCGCCAAAGCGGCTCTTCAGAATGAGAAAAAAGTTGCTGCAGTTGTCGATCTCCTCCAGAATCCGCACTTCCTCCGTCTTCAGATCGATGTTGTAGCGCAGCATCCGGCTCAGCGACTGCGTAATTTCCGAAATTTGCGACACCTGCTCGTAATCCGCGATGCCGCTGATCACCTCCAGCGTGTTGTACAGAAAATGCGGATTGATCTGCATCATGAGCGCCTTTAGCTCGGCGTCCTTCTTGTGCAGCTCCATCTCGTACTGCGTCTTGACGAGCTCGTTGATCCGCGCCAGCATCGACTCGAAGCTTTTGCCCAGCCGCCACGTCTCCAGATTCGATTCCATGAGCGGAATCGGCGCGTTCAGACGTCCCCTCTCCACCTGCTGCATCGCTTTGCTCAGCTGCTTGATCGGCTTGGAGATGTAGACGGACAGGAGGAAGGACAAGCCGAACACGAGCACGACCGAGAGCAGCATGACGAAGATCGTCAGGTTGCGGATCGATTCGACCTGGCTGTTGATGAGCGCAAGCGGGACGGAGCTGATCATGTAGGCGTCCTGATTCGGCATTCGGCTGGCCAGCACCATATTGTCCTTGTCGATCGTCTCGATCTCCCCGTTCGAAGCGTCGAACGATGCCGTGATCCGGGACAGCCAGATCGGGTCGACCGTCGTTCCGATCCGATTCATGTCGGTATGATACAGGATTTTGCCGGCCGTGGACACGAGCTGGATCGTGCTGCCGGCTCTCTGCTCGAACGGCTGGAACAGAGAGGCGAACGAATCCATCTCCTTGTCGAAGCTGACGTAGCCCATCCGCTTGCCGCTGAACGGATTGATGACCGGCTTGGACGCCACAAGACTGAGCAGACCTTCCCGGTTCAGCGGATGCACGTCGAAGATCAGCTTGTTCTCCCGATTGTTCAGCATCGCCTCGCGCCAGGCCAGATCCTCGTCCGAATTGTACGAATACACCTCGTACGTCTCCTGGTTAAACGCGCTGCTGATGAAATGGCCGTTGTCGGAAAAGACGCGGATGCTCAGAAAGTTGCCGGTCGCCTCGAACGTGCTGTGCAAGTAGTCGTTAATCTCCATAATGTTTTCCACGATGAACGTATCGAAGAAATACACCTTTTCGTTTAAGCGGATATTGTTGTTCACCATCTGGGAAGCGAACTTGTTCGCGTCGATCTCGATATTGCGGAAGTACAGCTCGTAATTGCTGACGATCTCCCCCATCAGCTGCTCGTTGCTGTTTTTTACTTCCTCGGAGATCGTCGCCGACGATACGCGGAACGTAAAATAGCCGATGACGACGATCGGGACAAGGTTGATGATCATAAACGTCAGGAAGAGTTGGAACTGGATGCTCTTCCGATTCAGCAGGCGGTGCAGCGCCATGCGCGCGAATTTGGCTATCACCGGGTTAGGCTCCTTCTGTCTGTTGGCGTAATGCTGAACGGTATACATTCGGCGTCGCGAGGCCCGATCCTTTTGGTTTTTTTCGGATACAGCTTTCAATATTTACAACTTTCTAAATCACTAAAAAAAAAAGCCCCTTGCGGAGCTTGCTGGGGGAAAGCGGCCGAAGACAGGACGTTAGGTCTCCGTCATAATGCCGCCGTTGACGTGCAGCACCTGGCCGGTAACGAAAGAGGAGTCGTCGGAAGCCAAATAAACGTAAGTCGGCGCGAGCTCGAACGGCTGGCCCGCCCGCTTCATCGGCGTCTCCAGCCCGAACGTCTTTACGTAGTCGGCCGAATAGCTCGAGACGATGAGCGGCGTCCAGATCGGACCGGGCGCGACGGCGTTGACGCGAATGCCCGCGCCTACCAATTGGAGGGACAGCGAGCGCGTGAAGGAGACGATCGCCCCCTTCGTCGCGGAATAGTCCACCAGAAGCGGCGCCCCCGCATAAGCGGTGACGGACGCCGTGTTCACGATGGCGCTTCCCGGACACAGGTGAGGAAGAGCGGCCTTCGTCAGGTAGAACATCGGAAAGATGTTCGTCCGGAACGTATCCTCGAGCTGCGCGTCCGATATGTCCGCAATGCAGGTTTGCGGAAACTGCACGGCCTGATTGTTGATCAGAATATCGAGTCGGCCGTAGCACTCGACCGTTCGGCGCACGACTTCGCGGCAAAACGCCGGACGGCGCAAATCTCCCTCTGCGAGCAAGCATCTTCTGCCGTATTGGGCGACCATGCGCTGCGTTGCCATCGCGTCCTCCCGCTCGTACAGGTAGGCGATCGTCACGTCCGCCCCTTCCTTGGCGAAGGCGATCGCCACCGCTCTCCCGATGCCGCTGTCGCCGCCGGTAATGATCGCGACCTTGCCGGCCAGCTTGCCGCTCCCCCGGTAGGCCGGGTTGTCGGAGATCGGCGCGGGAGCCATCTTGTATTCGAGCCCGGGCTGGCGTTCCTGATGCTGCGGCGGGAACGTAATCGGCACCTGCTCGCACTTCGTCTCCTGTCCGTAGTAAGGATATCCGGGAACCATCGAGCAACCCTCCATCAATCGATCTGATAGCAGGGTATTCGCCCGGTCGGGCGAAAGTTCCGGCCGAAGCGGCGTTCTTCCGAAATACGGTATGTCGAACGATCGCGCAACTTGCTTGCCCGTCCGGGCGAAATTGCGACAGCCTTTTTATGATACATATCGTATCATCATCTTGTTCCCCTCTCGATCGGAGAACATTACGGCAGCCTAAACTTGAGGTGAAAACATGTCCATCCCGCCCAGAGCCTTCCACGTCGTCCATACCGATCCGTCCGCCTCCGTGCAGCTGGCGGGCCGGTTCGCCGCTTATTTCGGCGCGCTTGCGCCGGGCCGCCGCATCGTCGTCGTCTGCATCGGCACCGATCGGTGCACAGGCGACTCGCTCGGTCCGCTGACGGGCACGCTGCTCGGCAAATACCGCTCTCCCGAGTTCGATATTATCGGCACGCTGGAAACTCCGGTTCACGCGATGAACCTGGAGGACACGATGGACAAGCTCTCGTCCCGTTACCGCGATCCGTTCGTCATCGGCGTCGACGCCTGCCTTGGGCAGGCCGCCAGCATCGGAGCCGTCCTGATCGGCGATGGTCCGCTGCGCCCGGGCGCGGGCGTCAACAAGCAGCTGCCCCCGGTCGGCCACATTCACGTGTCCGGCATCGTGAACGTCGGAGGCCTTCTCGGCTACCAGGCGCTGCAGAGCACCCGGCTGCATCTCATTATGAGCATGGCCGGTCTGATCTCCCGCAGTCTGCTCGTCGGCATCCGCATGTCGGCCGGACGCGCGATTGAACCGGCCTTGTCGTGACTGGGTTCGCGGCGATTTGTGTCTACAGACTGCCGAAGCCGGGCTTTCGTCGGTCTGTTTCCCCCTTCGCTTCGATTAGCCTTATCGATTTATTCGACTTGTGCGGATGATCTTTCAGCATTTGCCTCACGTAGCCATCCAATTGCTGATAATTCATGTCGCGCAGCTTCTCGATCTCGGCCTTGCCGCTTTCTAATTCGTTTTTTTCATTGTCGAGACAAGCGATCACGCTCGCAAACTCCGCATCTTCGATCTTCTGCTCCTGCCACATCGCTTTAACTTTTTCCTTGAGTTCCACTTTACTGGTTCCCCTCGCGATTTCCCGTTTAATCGGCTCCTCGCCAGGCAATTGAAGATAGTAATAGGCGACGTAGCGGTCTTCCTCTCGAATGACCGAATATTGATACGCATTTTTCTTCATATTCAAGTAGTTGGCAATCGATAGCGTAATGAGAATGATGCTAATGCCGACCTGAACAATATGGATAATCGTCCTGAAAGTAAACGGATTGTCGGAATCCAGGGGCAAGGATACGTTAAAAAACGAAACCGCTACGCTCCCCACAGACGTTTCCGCCATTTTCACCAGCGTCATCCATACGTATTCGGCATACCCTTCTTGAAACGGCTTTTTGACCGCTTCCAGTTTTCCCAATGAATCAAACAAGAAATAAAACAAAGCCGATGTGATCATCATTTCAATAATGCTCTTAACGGCAAGAATCAGACGATTGGAGCCTGTAAGCGTTGAGCTCTTCGGCTTTTCCGAGGTAATATCTTGATAAAAGGCCCAGCCAATCTCGATCGTACGCTGAAATAATCGGGTCGCCATCATAATCAACAGAATAAGCAACGCATCGCTTTTCCGATCCAGATAAGGCAGCACGAATAGTACGATTACTATGATATTAAGCAAAAAAACAATCGAGACGTAGAGGTTAAGCTTGTTCCTAAATTGAAGGTATTTGGCTTTAACAGCAGGAAATTTCAAGGATACATCCGTCTGTACGATCTTTTTGATGAGAGTTAATCTCTCATAGAAAGCCAAACCCTTGAGGTTAAAGATCTCTTTGAACAGATCCTGCAGCATCTGACGAGAAAAAGGCTTTCCTGTCAAGTTGCTGTTCAGACGCCTATGTTGTTTATTGAAAAGATCCCCTAAGCTTTCCATCATTAATTTACGGAATTGGCTCTCTTTCCCCAATTGCGCTGACCGATACTCGTTAATTGCAGAGGAGATTAACATACTGAATAATACCAATACGTAGATGATGACAAACTGCGCAAAAAGCACCCAGGCGAGACTTTTCAAAATAGAAAAGAGGACGTCAAAATCCGATCCTAATCGATTATCACGAATCTCAATCGTTATATAATATATAAATGTACCTGCGAGGATTAGAATCGCTAGAAATTTGTAATATCCCTTTAATTTAATGATGTATCGGCAAAAGAAGAAGGAAGAACACAACATGATAATCGTTGCAACGACGGCGTACACGATTTTCGTTTCATCTAAAACTTCCGAAAGCTTTGCCCATCCTAAAAAAGAGAGAAATGACAAAAACCATATCCCCAAATCCCTGCTTTTGAACATTTTGAACTGTTTCAAGATCGGCCTTACATCTATCGTTTTAAATAGCAGCATATTCAGGGCAGACATCACTACATAAAAGTAAAGCACCAAAACAGCAATACCAAAAGATCTCCATGGATCTTCGGTCAGTTTCAATGGATGTAAATACTGCAATTCGTTTACCAAAGATAGATTGCCAATACGCAACAAGAATAGATATAGCCAGAAAAATCCGATAAAACCAACCTGCAACATGATAAGAGAAAACCAGTTGCTCCCATACTCCGACATCGACTTCAAATCCTCATCCGAACGAGTCCGCTTTCGCATTCCACAAACCTCTTCATCCGCAATAGTTCGACGCATTCGGATGTAATTCGACGTTCCATGGGAATTTCCTCCAACCACGAATGCTATTGCGGCATGAAGAGAGAGTAACGGAAACCGGCACCGTAAGCAACAACTGCGGTCTTATCCCTTAGAGGATCCAAAGACTCTTCTGATCGCCTCCAAATAGCCGAAGCCATTCAGCGTGTCCGGCTCCAGGTAGCTGCCCTCCGTCCATTCGTTCCAGGCGTTGATCGTGACGATGTTCAAGCCGTCGCTTTTCGCTTCCGCCAGCTCCTTGGTCCGTCTGAGCGCCGTTTCGAATTCCGCGGGCGTATTGCCCCCGACCGTGGCCATATATTGGTATCCGATCGGCTCGTACTTGTCCGACTGCACCGTGCGCGGGCTCGTGTCCCAGCCCATCGTCACGTTCGGAAAATAAGGCAAACGGAAATCGTCCGCCAGCTCCGACATTTTGTCGACAGCCGCGTCGCGCCAAGCCCCGTAGTCCGATTGCGGAAACTCCGGAAGTCCGACGTGATGAAGCCATACATACGAGGTGACCGAATCGAAGCCGAGCAGGTCAAGCAGCTCGTTCGGATTGTCGATGCGCTTCTCGCCCGGCAAAATCTGCACGCCCCAGACGACCGCGTTCAGGTGCAGCTCGCCCAGGCCGGCACGGCGCACGCGCTCGCGGAATTCGCCGAGAATCCGCTTCGTCTCTTCCAAGCCGCCCAAACCTTCGACAAGGTTCATCAGCTCGTAAATCGAGAAGTACAGCCCGCCCCCGACCCTCCAGTAGGACGGATGGCGAAAATAACGCTCGATCATATGCTCGGTCGCCGCGACGAACGCCTGCTCTGACACCTTGCCGGAAGCGAGCGTCGCCGGCTGCAGCGCCCGGGTCAGCGGGTGAATGTCGATCCAGTCGTGATTCGCCCACATGATCGAAAACTTCAGCCGGTCCGCGTTGTCCGCTTGCAGAAAGCCTTCCTCCAGCCCCCGCTGCAAGTACGGACCGTCCTCGTACCAATACCAGTCGAAAATAAAGCAATCGATGCCATGGTCCGCCGCGGCGTCGATTTTGCGCGCCATCGCCCGCGGATCGGATTCGTCCTCGTAGCCCCACAGGGGCACCTTCGGCTGCGCATGGCCCTCGAACCGGGGCTCCGCCCGCTTCACCAGCTCCCATTCGGTCCATCCCCGGCCATGCCACTTGTCGTTACGCGCATCGGGATGATAGTTCGGAAAATAATAAACGGCCACTTCCGTTTTCGCTTGCACTCGGGATTCCCCTTTCTAGATTAACGATTTCTCGTCCTTCCCTTTGACCGTCCAGCCTTACTCCTTCACGCTGCCCAGCGTAATCCCCTGAATAAAATGCTTCTGAAGAAACGGATACAGCAGCAGAATCGGCAGCGCGGCCAGGAAAATCTGGGCCGCCTTCGTCGTCTGGTCGGAAATTTGCGACAGCGTCTTCAGCTCCTCGGTCGTCGTCATCAGGCTCGGATCGCGGTTAATGACGACCGACTGCAAATACGTCTGCAGCGGAAAATGCTCCGGCTTGTTCATATAGATCAGTCCGTCGAACCAGGAATTCCAGTGGCCGACGCAGATGAACAGCAGCAGCGTCGCCAGCGCGGGCTTCGCCAGCGGAACGGCGATGCGCCACAGCACCGACCAATGCCCGGCTCCGTCCACGAAGGCCGCCTCGTACAGCTCCTTCGGCTGCGAGCGCATGAAGTTAAGCAGCAGAATGACGTTAAAGACGGGGACGGCTCCCGGCAGGACGAGCGCCCAGATCGAGTCGAGCAAGCCGAGCTGCTTGACGACCATGAATACGGGGATCAGACCGCCGGAGAACAGAATCGTCACGACGAAAAACCAAGCGTATACCGAACGCCACCGGAACTGTCGCCTTTCCTTGGACAGCGGGTAAGCGATAAGCACCGTCAGCGTCATGTTGATGAGCGCCCCCAGCGCGACCCTCTGCAGCGAGACGAGGAAGCTGTCGATGAACTGCGGCTTGTTCAAGGCGTACCGGTACGAGGCCAGCGTAAAATCGACCGGCCACAGCTTCACGAAGCCGGCCGTGGCCGCGGAGCTGGCGCTGAACGAGACCGCGAGCACGTGGATGAGCGGCAGCAGGCACAGCAGCGCGGCTCCGCCGAGGAAGACGCAGTTCGCCCAATCGAACGCTCGTCTTCCGAATGTGTTTTTGTAGATCATCCGTATCCCTTCTTCGTTTAGAAAATTCGGTAGTTCGCCAACCGATAGGCGAGCGTGTAGGAAATCGCGATCAGGATCAACGAAATGACCGACTTGAACAGGCCGACCGCTGTCGCCAGGCTGTATTGCGCGTCGACCAGCCCGATCCGATAGACGAGCGTGTCGATAATGTCCCCCGTGCTGTACACTTGAGGACTATACAAGTTGAACACCTGGTCGAAGCCCGCGTTCAGAACGTTGCCGAGGCTGAGCGTCAGCATCAGCACGATGATCGGCATCATCCCGGGCAGGGTGACGTGGATCGTCTGCTTGATCCGGCCCGCCCCGTCCATGACCGCGGCCTCGTACAAGGTCGGATTGATCGAGGTGATGGCGGCGAGAAACACGATCGTCGAGAAGCCGAACTCCTTCCAGACGTCGGAGACGACCAGCACGTAAGGGAACCATCTCTCGTCCCCCAGGAAAAAGATCGGTTCGATGCCGAAATACCCGAGAAAGGAGTTGACGATGCCCGAAGACGGCGACAATATGTCGATCAGCACGCCGCCCAGAATGACCCAGGAGAGAAAATGGGGCAAATAGACCATCGTTTGGACCGAGCGCTTAAACGCCGTCCGGCGCACTTCGTTCAGAAGCAAAGCGAAGAGAATCGGCACGACCAGCCCGAGGACGATCTTCATCGTCGCAATCCAGACGGTGTTGCGCAGAACCGGCCCGAAGTTCGGCAGTTGAAATAAATAGCGGAAATGCTCCAGACCGACCCATTCCGAACGGAAGAAGCCCTTGGTCGGGATAAAATGCTCGAAAGCGATCGCGATGCCCATCATCGGATAATAGCAGAACGCGAGCACGAACAGGACGCCGGGCAGCAGCATCAGGTGCAGCGAAGCTTCGCCGCCTTGCTTTTCGCGGATTTTCAAATTCCGTACCTCCTATCGTCGCGAGGGAAAGAAAGAGGAGGGGATCGCCCCCTCCCTTCGGCTTATTTGGACGCCGCCCACTCGTTCACTTCGTTGGTCATCTCTTCCCCGCCGAGCTTGTTCCAATTGGCGACGAACGTATCGAACGAATCGATCGGAGCGGCGTTCAAGATGATCTTCGTGAACGTCTCCAGCTCCAGCGTATCGAGCGTAGACCCCTTCTTCAGCATCGTCTCCGTCGGCGCTCCAAGGAAGCCGTTCAACGTGACCAGCCCGTCGTTGTCGTATCCGTCCTCCACGCTGAGCGCCCCTTCCGGGCCCGCCCATTTGTAGCTGCCCCAGAACGCTTCGTCCCCGGCCAAATACTTGTTAATGCTTTCGTAGTTGTCCTTGGCGTCGAACGACAGGCCGGCATCGCTCTTGGTTTCCATCGCCTGCTTGACTCCGCGGTAGATGTTGATGTTCTGCAGCGGGTCCTGAGCGGTAACCGCGGCGTAAGCGTACAAGTTCATATTCGTGTCCTCGTTATTGAAAAACCGCTTGTCGCGTCCGTTCGGACCGTACTGCTTTTCCAGACTGTAGTTCATCAGCTTGACGAGCGCTTCGGGGTTTTTGGCCCCTTTCTTCACCGCATAGAAGAAGACGGCGCCGTTGCCCGCGAGCGAGCTGGCCGGCGAGCCATCGGCGGAGACGATCGGGTAAGGCATCCAGTTCGCCTCCGGGTCGTTCTTGAAGCTGTCCGGCAGCGGCCAGAACGCGTTCCAGTGCTGTCCGTAGAACATGCCGATCTGTCCGGAGGTGATCAGCTCGTTCACCTTGTTGGCATCGTAGACGCCGAACTCGGGATCGATCAGCCCGGCCTTGAACATCTCCTGCAGCTTAGCGAGCGCCGCCTTCATCTCCGGCTGGACGGAGCCGTAAGCCAGCTTGCCGTCCGCTCCCGCCACCCATGCCTTCGGATAAGCCTTGAAGCCGTACGCCAACCCGCCGATGCCGCCGTAACCGGAATAAATGTCCTTTCCGAGTCCGAGCCCGTACGTTTTCGCCTGGCCTCCCGGTTTTTGCTTGACGAACGCCTCGGCGATGCTCCATACGTCGTCGATCGTCTTCGGCGCATCCATGCCGACCTTCTTCAGCCAATCCTCGCGAATCCAGATCATCTGGGTGCCGTCGATGACCGAAGCCGTCGAAGGCAGCGCCATCTTCTTGCCGCCGAACGTCGCCGCCGTCCAGCCTACGCCGCCGTCCATCGAGAGCGTCGTCTTCGTCAGCTCGGACGCGTATTGCTCGAAGACGTCGGTCAGATCCATGATCATGTCCGACTCGATCAGCTTCTGAAGCTGGGTCAGATCGACCGCCACGATGTCGGGAATGTTGCCTGAAGCGATGGAGACGTTCATTTTCTGTCCGTACTGGCCTTCCGGAACGGTCCATTCGTTTTTCAACACGATGCCGAGATCTTCTTGATAGCCCCGATACCATACGTTGTTGTCCAGCGACTCGCCTTCGGCGAACGTTACGGTGCTCCCGAGGCTCCGGGCCGTCGTCACCTCGATCGGCGTTTCGTATTTGCCCAGCGGATCCTGCGCCTCTCCCGTCGCGGCCGATGCCCCGGACCCGCTTGGAGCCGGAGCTTCGGAGCCGGACGGCGCCGCGCTTCCCGTCGCCTCTCCTCCGCTGCCGTTGGAGCTGCATGCGCTCAGCAGCAGCATGACGGCGATCAGGCCGTATCCCATTTTGCGTTTCATGTGCGTCCCCCTTGATTGCGTTATAGTCTAGATGATCATCTGTTTCTATTGTAGAATCGCGGCGGACGCCGTTAAATCGCAATCTTTCTACTTTCTGTTCCGATCTCTACTATATAGGTTGAACTAGCGATCGCAGGAGTCCGTTGCTTTCCGAAAGGGAGGGTTTGCCGGCTTTGGCGGAGGGAACACAACCTCCACCCTCAGGCCTCCGAGTGCCCCGCGCGAGAGCCTCAGCCCGGCTTTCTCTCCGAAGCGAAGCCGCAAGCGGCGGTGCACGTTGCCGAGGCCCGTCGTTTCCCCGCTCTGACCGGCCGTCTGCAGCTTGCGCCGCAGCGCCTCCAGAGCGGCGTCGCCGAGCCCCGTTCCGTTGTCCTCGACCGCGATAACCGCCTCCTCCTCCGACAGGAAGAACGCGACTTCCAGCAGCCCGCCTTCGGCCCGTTTTTCCAAAGCGTGCACGAACGCGTTCTCGATGACCGGTTGAAGAGTCAGCCTCGGAACGGACATCCGCGCCAGCTCCTCCGGCACGTCCGCGAAACGCACGGAAATCCGGTCGTGGAACCGGAATAATTGGATGTCCGTATACGTCCGCGCATGAACGAACTCGTCCCGCACGGTTACCTCCTCGGCGCCGTCGCGCGTAATGAAGCGGTAATATTCGCCCAAATACTTCGAGAACTGAGCGACGTTGTCGTTCTCCCCGAATTTCGCCATCCGGTAGATCGTAAAAAAGCTGTTGTAAAGAAAGTGCGGGTTGATCTGGGATTGCAGCTGCTTCAGCTCTGCGGTCTGGGTCCGGTATTTCTGCTCGTACACCTCGTATACGAGCTCCTGCAGCTTGCGGATCGTCTGGTTGAAATGGCGGTACAAATAAGCGAATTCGTCCTTGCTGCTTCGCTCGATCGAGACGGCGAAGTTGCCGTTGCCCACCTGGCGGAAAGCGACGATCAATTTGCGCAGAGGATGATGGACAAGCCGGTAAACGACGTAGGATACGACGGCGATAATCAGAAGGGAGACGAGGGAGACGTAGCGGATGCGGTCGCGGTTCGCCTTGAGCTTGCCCAGCACCTCCTTCTCCGGAACGAGCACGGCGAACGTCGCGCCCAGAAACGCCGAGCGTTCGCTGTAATGAAGGTAGTCGCCTTGTGCGGTGCGCAGCGTCTCGACGCCGGTCGGCCCGGCGCCTCCGGCGGCGTCCGCCGCCCGCAGCAGGCTCTCGCGCTCCTCCCCGCTTCCGTCCGAAGCGATTCGCCAGCCGTCCTCGGAGCCAAGCAGCGCGGCGATGCCGACGCCGTTGTACTTGAATCGGTCCATGGCCGCCGCCAGGCGCTCCCGGTCAAGCTCGATCGTCAGCACGAAGGACGGAATCGCCACGCCGAACAGATAGGAGTTGGAATAGCAAATATAAAGACGCCCCTTCTCCTCGATCACCGCCGCGGCGGAAGGCCGGACGAACCGCTCCAGCGATTCCCGCTCGGAGGCCGTGATGTCGCGGTACGTCTGGTTGGCCGTAATCACCGTGCCCAGATCGGGCAGGTAGGCGCTCGTATCGGCAATATATTGGCTCATCGACTTGAGCTGGATGAGCTGGCGCTGAATCGCCAGCACAGCTTGCCGCTTCTCTTCGTTGGTCATAATTTCGGAAGCGTTGGAGAGCGTATCGAGCTCCGTGGAAGCCGACAGCTGCTGCTGGAACTTGATGACCTGCGACAGCTCGGCCTCGAGGCTGCTCAAATAATAATGCGCCTGCGAGCGCACGGACTCGGCGACGCCGTCCCGCACGCCCGTCGCGTCGGAGCGATTGATCTGCAGCACGATCAAATAAAAAGGAAGAACCGCCACGAGCAAAGTGACGACCATTTTCGTGTAGATGGAGCGGAAGAGGGAGCCGAGAGGCAAGCGAATTTCCCCTTTCTGGTGGTGTGCGTCAGCTTTCTCTGTATTCTTGGGGGGACTTGCCGGTCAATCTTTTGAACAGGCGGGCGAAATACGAGGGGGATTCCAGCCCGACGGCGACGGTAATCTCCTGAATTTTCATATCGGTGGAGCGCAGCAGCTCCTTGGCTTTCCGGATTCTTCGGTCCGTTACGTAATCCGAGAGCCCGATCCCCGTAAGCTGCTTGTACAACCGCGACAAATAAGCGGGATTCAAGTACACGGCTTGCCCAAGCCGGTTCAGCGACAAATCCTCGTCCAGATGCCGGGCGACGAACTCCTCGACCTTGCCGACGATCTCCAGGCCCCGGTCGACCTGCCTTCTTCTCCGATGGGCGAACAATTCGGCGGCCGTCTCCCGAAAAAAGGCGATCGTATCCTCCCAGGACGGAAACGCGTCGTATCTCGTCAATCTGTGCAGCCGATCCGGATCTTCCGAAATTTCCTGCAGGCCGCTGCGATTAAGGTGGGACAGAAGAAGGCTTGAAATTCGGTTAAACGCTTCGAGAGACAGCGCCGGCGGCACCCGGCTGCGGTCCGCGGCGTTCAGGAGACGAACGAGACCGCGATCGAACTCGTCCGCCTTGCCGTTCTCCAGATGCGCCTCCAGAAATACGAACCGCTTCAGCTCGGCGCGCAGCTCCTCCGCCCGGCGCTCGTCCATCCCGGTCCCGTCCCCGCTGCCCAGATAGGAGATTTCCTCGCCGATGCCCGCCCCCTGGTGCAGCAGATCGCGAAGCCGGTCGTACACCCGGCCGATGTCCGCCCATTCGAACAGGCCGCTGCAGGCAAAGGAGAAGCGCAAGCTCAGAAATCGGACCGCGGCCTGCTGAATCCGGTCGAGGCTAAGCTGCAGCTCGGCGTCGACTCCGTCTTCGCCCATAGGCTGAATGAGCCAGAGAAGCGCCGCTCCGTCCAGGGAAAGCGACAGAGTGGCGCAGGAGGGGGGGAGAAGCTCCCCCGCGATATTCTGGAGCGCATAGAGCAGCAGCGTGCGGTCGGAAGGGCGGTCGATGCCTTCCCACGAATCCGCTCTCCCGAACAGCATATATACCGGCGCCGCTTCCGAGAAAGGAATGTCCAGTTCCTCGAAGCGGGCCTTCAGGCCCGCCGGGGCAAACGGCTCGCCAAGCAGCAGATTGCCGACGTACTCCCGCTGAGCCAGCGGCTGCAGCTGCTTCATCTTCGACTTCGCCTCCGCGACGAACCGCTCGACGTCCAACTCCTCGTGAAGGTCGGCGATCGCCTTGCGGACGGCCGATACGATATCCTCGTCTCCTTCCATTTTCAGCACATAGTCCGCTCCGCCCTTGCGCAGCACCTCCTGAACGTACCCGAAGTCGCTGTAGCCCGTCAGGAACACGACCTTGCATCGCTTCCAACGCTCGCGAACCCGGTCGAACAGCTCCAGCCCCGTCATCTCGGGCATGCGGATATCGGTCAGAACGATGTCGATACGGCTTCGTTCCATGATTTTAAGCGCTTGAATGCCCGAGTTGGCGCGGTATACTTCCAAGTCCGGAATGCCGGCCGTATGAAAAAGCTCCGTCAGGCCGTCCAGGATAATCGCCTCGTCGTCGACGATGAGCAGGTTGATCAAGATGCGTTTCCTCCTTCGTTACAGCTCCACCCGATAGACGTGAGATCCCGCTCCCGTTGCCGAGAAGCGGATAAATCCGTCGGCGTCCGCGGTGAACGCGCCCCATGCCGCGCCGTCCCGCTTCACCTGATACGCAGTTCCGGGCGCCAGGCTTCCGACTTGGAGCTTCTTCGCTCCGGACGACGAATCGATCGTTATGGCCGTCTCGGTCGCGGACGCGTATACGGACGCTTCCGCCCCGTCGTATGTCAGCTTCTCGACCTTCATCCAGCCGAGAGCGGAAGGCCGGCGAGGCGCGACGGACAGCCCGTCCTTATCCGTATCGATGCCAAGGAAGCCATAGAGGAACGCAAGCGGGACCAGCGCCGATTCGGTAAACTCGGCGTCGATGCCGATGCCTCCCGCCGATCCGTCACCCTGCATCCCGATGCCGCGGATGCCATAGTAGGACCGGTAGCCGCCCTCCTCCTGCGCTTCCTCGTAATGCTCCAGAATCGCCGCAAATCGGCTCCACGCATCGTCGGCGGACTTGTATTTCAACCGGGCCATTACATCGTAAAAGCTGACGTACATGATAGCTCCGCCGTCCTGGACCTGCGAGCCGAACGGATAGCTGTCGGACTGCGCCCAGATGATGTTGTACCATTCGCCATTGCGCTTCGTCGAAGCTCTGGCCGCGAATTTGGGCGCATAGATGTCCGCGCCTGTCGACGTATCCCCCGCGACCGTGCGCGCGCCGTCCAGCCACGAGAAAATGCTCGCCGCCCGGGCCGGGTCGGCCAATCCTTGGGCCAGCGCCTCGAGATTGACGAACGTGTACCCGTAATCGTGCATCTCCCCGTTGACGTCGACGCTCGGCACGTATCTGCCGGTCGCCGCGTTCCAGAACGCGGAGGTGCTTCCGGTCACCGTAGCTGCCACGTCCGCCGCCTTCGCGCTTAACGACGCCGAATCTTCGCCGTACGGTGCGCTTGCGATCGACCAGCCGGGATTGTCCTCGATCAGCTTCTCGATCTGCGCCATCGTTTTCAACGCTTCATAGTAGTAAATGGTATCATAGAAATCCTTGTGTCCGATCGGCAAAATGTCCCAGTAATTCGAACCTACGCCCTTCCCGTGAACGTAGCGGTCGGCGACGCTCGGCTGGGTCATATCCACGCCGCTCGTTCCTTCGTGGCCGACCCACGGGATCGTCAAATAATGATTCGAGCCGGAATCGAACTCCGTCCGCAGAAACCGCAGGGCGGCTCGCATGCGGTCGATGTTGCCTTGCAGGAACGCGACATCGCTCGGATTCCACAGGAACAGCTCCGCGCTTCCCAGCACGAAAGCGGTGTTCGTCTGAACGTGCCGGGTATCGTATTCTCCCGCCACCCTCTCCAGCTGGACCAGGCCGCCAGGCTGCCCGCTGTCCGCCGGATCGATCCGGTACTGCTTGATCGTGCCGGTCCAGTGCGGATTTTTGTACATCGGAATTTGGTAGCCCCTGCTCGCTCCCGTCGTATCGACGGTAAAGGCGACGCTTTTCGCTTCGTTCCAGGTCGGATCGGCGTCCGTCGTAAAATAAATTTTGCCTGACGGATCGGCGTTCGTGCTGCTCATCTGCAAGTAAAGATACGGCATACGGGAAGCCGGGGTGTTCTGCACGGGCGACACGACGAAAGGATCGGCGCCCGACGTCTGCAGCACCCATCGGCCGCCGGAAATCGCATGGGAGGCAACGTTCGTCGTCCATCCCGAGACGCTTGTCCCGAACGCATACTTGCGCACAGCGGGATCGTCGGGACTTGACGTCGACGGGAACGGCCAGCCGACGAGGCTCGTCCCCTCGCTCCACCAGTTGGTCGGGTTCAGGACGTAGACGTAGCCGTCGTCCGTCATTCGCACGTCGTTGAGCAGATGCTCCCGAAGCACCTCGTTGTAATCGGCTCCGTATTTCCCCTTGTTAAGTCCGGTATTCATCCAGGCCGTCGTCATCGCGTCCCACTGCATCCAATTCGTCTGCGGATTGCCGTCGACGGGGCTCGGGCCGAACTTCAGCGTGTACAGCGTTTTGAACATCCGGTTCACCGTCTCCGAGGTCGCCGCGTCGGACGACGAGAACACCGGAAGGTCGGGCAGCACCTTGCCCGGCGTATACGTAATCCGCGCCTTGAAGTCGCCGTAGGCGGAAGCGACCGCTCCGTCGATGTAGGGCGTGCCGGGGAAAAAGTTGTTGCCCGACGTCTGCCAGACGCCGACCCCGTTCGTTCCTTCGCTCAGCACCCACAAGTAATCGCCGGCGGGCTGCTCGGGAACGTCCAGAGCGAGCCAGGCATTGTCCGTAAAGTCGACGAACGTCTTCCGGGCGATCGGAGCGCCCGCAACCGTCGTCGCGTAGTCCGTGTTCCAGGCATGAAGGGAAAGCGTCAGACTGCCTTGATCGTCGCCGTAGCTCGGCGTATTCGTCTCAATTCTCGTAAACGGCCACACCGCCTGGAATCTCTCTCCGGCGGAGCCCGCTCCCGAGATCGGCAAGTCGCGGATCGTCGTATCGACGTGGCTGTACATCTCCTGCGGCTCCGTGCCGTATTCTCCGTAGTACAGGCGAGCCTGGTAGTCTCCTGACGTCTCGTTCCCGTTAAAGTACGCCGTCGCCGGATAACCGCTGTCCGTCAGCTTCCAGACGCCAACCCAGCCCGAAGCGTCGGATAGCGTCCAGACGTATTGGCCGGCGGGCTTCTCCGAAAATTGAATGCGAAGCCAAGCGTTGTCCGCGAAATCCGTAAATGTTTTGCTGACGAGCGGCGTTCCTCCGACCGAGGTTGTGTAGTCGGTATTCCAGGCATACAGCTTCAGCGTCAAGCTGCCGTCGTTGTCCGAGTAGCTCGGCGCTCGAACCGCCAGGCTGTAAAACTGGTCGTAAGCCGTAAAGCGCGAACCCGCCGTATCGAACGCGCCGATCGTCACGTCCTGGTAGGCGTTCCCGTCGTACAGATACGGGTCCCCGTCCGCGTAATAAATCCGGCCTTCATAATCGCCGGATGTCGGAGTCCCGTTCCAGAACGCCTCAGCCGGATTTGCGCTGTCCGTCAGCTTCCAGACGCCGACCCAGCCGATCGCTTCGGACAGCGTCCAGACGTATTGGCCGGCCGGCTGCTCGGGAAAGCTCAGACGCAGCCACTCGTTATCTTCGTAGTCGACGAAAGTCCGGCTCGCGACCGGAGCGGCCGCGACTGTCGTCGCGTAATCCGAGTTCCAGGCATACAGCTTCATCGTCAAGCTTCCGACGTTGTCCCCGTAGCTCGGCGCCCGCACGGCGACGCTGTAGAACGGGCCGCTCGCCGCGAACTTCTGGGCCGCTTCGTCTCCTGCCCCGATCGTTTCCGCAGCGTAGTGGATGCCATCGTAATGCCGAACCGGCGCCGACGCGGCAGAGGCTGACGGCGCGCCCCCGGCAGCCGCCCATGTTCCGAGCAGAAGCGCCAACGCTAGGACGAACGCAATCCGTTTTCTTATAACCATTCAGCTTCCCCCCTGATCGTTCGTGCGAACCGGCCTCGCCGTCCGCCCGCATCCGGAATGCGCTTACATATCGATTGACGCGTCTTCCGGTTTCCTTCCTCCATTGTAGCTTGGCTTCTCGGCACGAGACAGGCTAAAACTTCTACTTTCTGTTCCGATCTCTACTTCCTGCTTCGAATTCGCCGCGGCCCGCTACGTCCGATATGCGACGCAGTAGCGTACGGCCGCGATGTTCATGCCGCTTTCCCACGGTCTGCACCTTGTATTGAAGGGGCGACCCGCGTCGTAATATTCCACCCATGCATCCGTCGAATCGGCGATGCTCACGACGTGCGCCAGAACCGCTTCGGCGCCGGGATGCCGCATACGGGTCAGCCCGTACAGCAGCAAGCTTTCGTCATATCCGACGAAATAGGAAGACCCCGGAACGGTAGGCAAATAGCCGTGCCGCCGGAATAGATCGTAAGCTCTGCGAAGCTCCTCCGCCTTCTCCTCTTCCGTCAGCACCCCGGCATGCACGAAGGAGGGCAGCAGTCCCGCGGATTGAACCGCGATCGTTTGGGGCTCGACTGCCCCGAGCGGCGGTTCGTTCACCAGGCAGGCCGGGCAGACGTAACGGCCCGCGGCCGTTCTTCGCGTCCATTTCAACACATGAATGCCGCGCGGGTGACAGCTTTCGCAGACGCCGTGACGGTAAGCCGGCAGCTTCGCCGTCGCCGCCCTTTCGGGCGCATTGGCGTAGAAGCGTCCGTCCTTCCGGAAGCGCGTTCGGAAGACCTCCTCCGTTCGCTCCAGCACGTTCTCGCAAGCCGCGGCGCGCTCTTCGTTCCATAAGCCGCGGCCGACCGCGAACGGCAGCAGCCTTCTGCCGGCTTCCAGAAACAGCAGCGTCGCCTCCATAGAGCCGTCGTTCAGGGACGTGCGGGGCAGGAAGCCTCCCGCGACGTAGGTCTCGTCTCCGTTAAAGGGCAGCATGCCGTCGTGCAAATGAGGCAATTGGACGTGCCAGCAGTCGTCGAGCATCGGGAACAGCGACGCGACGTAATCCCAGTCTCCCGTCGCCTCCCCTTAATCGAAAGCCTGCAAGATCATATAGGCGGTGATCTCTACGTCGTCGTTCTCGTGAACATGGCGGGCGCGATCGTGCCCCATGCTCTCCGCGTTGCGAATCCCGCCAAGCCTTGTCCATTTCCCGTAGCGGAAAGCCAGATTTCTTCCGGCTTCCTCGTACAGGCCGAGGGAGAGCAGGCCCCTCGACGCGCCGTATTGATCCCGCACGTAGGCCAGCGCGTAGTTGTGGCCGGCCATGATGCCGCCGTCCCGCGACTGCTGCGCGGCAATCAGGAAAGCGACGCTCTCGGACAGCTCGTCGACGCGCTTCCTCATTCCTTCCCCGATGCGCTCGCCGTATTCTAGCGGAGCGATGCGCGAGGAGAACCGGCGATCCGCTTCCTCGGCTTCCGCTTTCAGCCGCTCGTAGCCGAACTCCAGCATTGCGCGGGCATGCCCCTCGGCTTCCGGATAGGAGGGGCCTCCGACCAGCGCAAAATACGATTCTCCCGCGGGCACCGCGATGGCGACCTTCCCCGAACCCGATTCGAACTCGATCCGAGCTTCCTGTCCCCAGAAGACTGCGGCAAGAAACGTCTCCTCGCCCATCGGATAACGGTAGATGCGGGCCGTGTCGGGCGCCTTCACGAGAATCGACTGGACGGCCGCCTCTGCGGAAGCCAAGTCCTCGCTGCCCGGATAGCCTTCGTAATCTTCCCCGAGCGCCAGCTCGAGACGCAAAGGCTCGTCGGCATGCAGCCGGCATAGATAGGCCGGCAGCTCGCTTGCGACGAAAGCTTCGGCCAAGGCGACTTCACGGCCCGCTTCGTTCCGATATTTATGCCGCCAGCGGTTCGTGCCTCTGTCCCGGCGCGATTCGTAGCCAGGCTCCGCGCCGTCGGCAAGCGTCCATTTTCCGCGCAGCATCGACGGCGAGCTATACGGAGGCCCGTAAACCTCGGCGATGTCGTTCCCGCGCCCGTAGACGAGAAACCGTCCGTTGCCTAACGCATGAATCGCGCCGTCGTCGTTCTTTTTCCACATCGGCCTCGCTCCTTCAATATCCGTCCCTCTTCGTCCAATCTACACCGTCATGCCGCATGGGGGAATTCCATATTTTGCGATTCGTCTCAGCTTTCTTGTCGATTTTGCTTAACGGCAGGTATACTGTGTACAAAACAAGCGATGCGAGCCGGGAGGTTCCGAGATGTTTCAGATTCCGTTCGAGCACCGGGAGTACCCCCTCTTCGCCGACGATGCGCAGCCGCTTCTCGTGTATGCCGGACAAATCGGCGACGAGCCGGACTGGGCGTTCGAAAGCCACAAACACGACCACTTCACCGAAATCGTCTACATCAGCGACGGCGAAGGGGATTTTCGGATCAACGACCGGTCGTACCGTGCGCGCAAGGGGGATCTCCTGATCTATCACCCGGGCGTGCTGCACGAGGAGGCGTCCGATCCGGCGCGGCCGCTGCGCACTTATTTCTGCGCCGTGAGCGGGCTAAATCTCGCCGGCGCGAAACCGGGATGGCTGCTGCCCGAACAGGCGGAGCCCGTTATCCGGTCCGAAAGCTGCGGGCCTCAAATCGAACAATGCTTCTCCGTGCTGCTGAACGAGCTCCGGGCCCAGACGTGGGGACACGAAATGATCTGCCAGCATATGCTTAACTGCATTCTGATCCTGATTCTAAGAATCGCGGACGACCACGGCTCCTCAAGCGTCGGCAGCTCGTCGCTTACGATCGGAGCGAAGGCCAAAGCCTTCATCGACCTGAACTATACGCGCGATCTGCCCTTATCCGAAATCGCGAGCCGGCTCTATCTCAGCCCCCACTATTTATCCCACGTTTTCAAAGAAGAGACCGGCAACTCCCCGATCAATTATTTGATCCAAAGAAGAATCGGGGAGGCCAAGACGCTGCTGCTGACCACGTCTCTGACCGTACAGGAAATCGCCGGCCGGATCGGATACGAGAACGCGAACTACTTCAGCATGGCATTTAAGAGGGTGACGGGGCTTACGCCCAGCGAGTTCCGTAAAACGACCAAAAAATAAGGCCGATGCAGGAACGATTAACGGTCGCCGTTCGGCCTCATAACCAGCTTCCTTTAAGGTTCCAGCCATCTGTGCTTCATCAGAAAATCGCGAGAAGTCTTCGTAACTTCTGCAAATTGTCGACTTGGCACATCCGTTCTAGACTTCACGATTATTGTATTTTTCATTTCCAAATTAGAGAAGCACACGGCCGCCTGAACCACTCTTGCGCATTCTACGGGCGGATGCTCGTCTTGCTTCCAAGCTTCTCCGAGATGCGCGCCAACGTTGCGGCGATGCCCGACTCGTACGGGGTCCTCTCGCTCCCGTATTCCGGCAAGGAAGCGGCGAAGGCAGAATCGCCTTGCCTGTAGCGATTCAGAATGTCCTTCGCTCTCGGCTCACGCCATTCCAGCAGCTTCAGCTTCCATCCGCCGATCCGCTCCGCGCTCGGTACTGCATGAACGGCCGAGCCGGCGATGCCGATCAACTCCGAAGCGCTGATCGCCGGACCGCCGCGAAGCCGCCAAGCGGCTGCGTCCGCGCTTTCCCGCATGGCCAGCTCCGCCGCGTCACGGGCGGCGTCGTCCGCGTACAGGTATTCGCGTTTGACGGAAGGGGGGCCGACGTACTTGGCCGTTTTGCCTTGCGCGATTCTTTTCAGCGTATAATGAACGATCGTATTCGATACGTTCGGCCCGTACAGCTCCGGGCAAAGCAGCCGAAGATGCCTCTTGCCGGACAGCAAATCCTCGTTCTCGCCATCGGGACGATAGATTCCTTCGAGCAGCACGACCTTGGCTCCCGTCCGTTCGGATACCCGATGGACGGCTTCGAGCCGTTCCCGCACTCGATCGGGATGCTCGTCGTACGTTAAATAGACGCCGATGAAGATTGCGTCGACTCCCGCCGCCGCGGTCAGCAGCGATTGCGGGTTCCTCCCGTCCCCAAGCGCCGTCCGCAGCCGCGAAGTTCCGGAGTACGCTTCCTCAAGCGCCGTTAATCTGCGGCGTGACCCGGAGAAGGCGACGACCTCGGCGCCGGCTTCGATCAAGCTCCCGGTCAACGCTCTGCCCATGCCCTTGCCCGCTCTTAACACCATTGCTTTTTTCACCTTTATTCGCTCCCGTCGTATTGGTTTTTTAGAGATCGGGCAAGTTGCCCGACTTGGTTCCTACCCGGTATGAAGTCGTGATTCCTTCGCAGTTGAGCATCAGGCTCATCCCCATCGACGCTTAGTTAGGGATTGATTAGTAACAAGCCGTTTTTATTAGTGATTGATCAATTACAATTCTGCATGATTCTGTCGTTCCGATGCTGCAGCGCTCTAACCGTAATCGCGATCCCCTCTTCGAAGGAAGTCGCCGGTGCAGGACCAATCTGCCGCGCGTATTTGTCCCCGCTTAAGACAAGCGGCTCTTCCGTTAAGTAAAGCATCTCGACGACTTCCTTCATGACCGGCAGGCCCATTCCGAGCAAGGACAGACCGACTTTGCCGAGCGGGACGACCGGCTTGGCGCTTCCGCTGGCTTGACGGGCGATGCGCACGATCTCTCGGCCTGAAATTAGACCTGCTCCCGGAATATGCCAATTCTCCCCGTAGGCATCGTCCCTCGACGCCAGCTCCGCGATCATAAACGCCGCGTCCGGCAAATATACGAACTCCCGGGGAACGCGCATGTTGCCGATGAAAAACGCCGTCCTGCCAGCCGCGATCGCTTCGAGCGTGGAGCCCAGATAAGACGCCTCGTTCGCGGTAGGCCCGTAGTAGTCCGGCAAGCGAACGATCATGACCCGCGCCCGGCTCCACCGGTCGCCGAACAGCATTTTCTCGTAGGCGAGCCGGATCTGGCCCTTCCTCGTATGAGGCTGTTTCGGATGCTCCTCTGTCGCGCGGGCCATTCGTCTTCTTCCATACGGATAGATTCCGTCGATCGCGACGACCTTCAAGCTCAGCCGGTCTGCGGCTTCCATGACCGATTCTCCCAGCGGAATCAGCCTGCTCACCATCTCGTGATACGGCACGTTCGCGCAATGGAACAGTACGTCGGCGCCTTCAGCCGCTGCGGCAATCTCCTCCGGACGGAACGCATCGCCTTCCGCGACCGTCAGGCAGTCGGGGCGCTTCAGATTTGCGCGAAGCTGCTCCAGCTTCTTGGCGGATCTTCCGAAGGCCACCGTCCGAATTCCCCGCTTGACCAGCTCTTCCGTAATCGCCGCTCCCGTTCCCCCGGTCGCGCCGACGACTATCGCGTTTTGCATCCCAATCGCTCCAATCTGATTTGTGATTGATCAATTACTAACTCTGAATTCACTATAACACCTCAGTGAGTGATCAGTCAATAACTAGTGATCAATCACTCACTACGCATTGAGAAGGGATCCCTCCCCCCCCCCCCCAAAAAAACATTCCTGTAGGGGCTAAAATACGGCCTTGGACAAAAACAGGAGCGCCTCGTATGATAGGGGTGTGAAGGGGCAGGAACCCTACACCTACCAGGAGGCGCCTACAATGAAGTTTAGTCGAAACGAGAAGACGAATCAACGGATTGATCGCATGACCTCGCAGCATGCCGTGATCGGGGTCGACATTGCCAAGGATACGCATGTGGCGCAAATCGCCGATTTTCGCGGACGAACGCTGACCCTGCACCCGCTCACTTTTCCCAATACGGAGGCCGGATTCAACCGGCTCTCCAGTGGATCCAGAAGGTCGGCGGCGAGAACGGCAAGACGTCGTTTCTTGTCGGCATGGAGCCAACGGGCCACTACTGGCACAATCTCGCAGACTGGCTGCTGGGGCAAGGGATTGAGGTCGTGTTGGTCAACCCGATGGCGACGCACCGCAACAAGGAAAACCGCGACAACAGCCCGTCCAAAAACGACGCGAAGGATGCCGTCATCATCGCCGAATTAGTCTGCCGCGGGTGTTACACCGAGTATGCGCCACAAGCGCCTATATTCGACCAAATCAAGGCGGTGATGGGGATGCGCGAATTCTGGGTGGAGCAGTCCACTAGCGTGGGCAATCGCATCGTACGCTGGATCGATCTCTACTTCCCCGAGTTCCGAAGTGTGTTCAAGGAGTGGGGTGGTGTCCGGGCGCTCGCCACGCTGAAAGCCTTTGCGCTGCCGGCTACGTTGTCAGGTTAAGCCGTTGTCGTATGCGATCGACAGCATACGGTCGATGGTATGCGACCGATCGTATGCGATCGACGGCGCGCATCCTGCCGGTGACGTCTAACGGTTGTAGTGGCGCTTAATTGATCGTTTTCCCGAAAAAGGAAAAGCTAACGGTTGCCACCGCGCTTATTTTGGAGGTATCCAGCGAAACGGCGCGTTTTCAGGTGAAATAGCGGCGACTGCAACCGTTACAATCTCCATGTTGCCAGAATGGCACAATTAGCGGCGCTGGCAACCGTTACGTTAGTGGGCTGGCGGGGGCTCGCAGGGTTGGCGTGTGTTGGCCTGGACTGGCGGGGGTTAGCGGAGTGCGTAGGTTGGCCTGGACTGGCGTGGTAATTGGCGCGGTAGTTGGCGCGCGTTGGCATAGGTTGGCGTGGTGGTTGGCGCGAGCTGGCATAGGTTGGCGTGGATTGGCACGAGTTGGCCTTGTTCGCGATGACCGTCGGGGCTCCGCCGACAACTGGGACGATTCCTGCAAGGCCGCTTGTTGACCGTTTGTTTAACCTGACAACATTGATCCCTCCCCCCTCATAGGTCCTTCAGCTCCGGCATCGCCAGGGCGACGGATACGTTGCAGAGCATCCCCCGGGCGAGAAAAAGCATCGTCCGTTCTTCGGCGTTCGGGATGCCGGCCGCCCCGAATGCGTCCAGCACGATGCGGCGGACTTCGGCGAATCCTCTGCGCATCACTTCCCGAATCGATTCTTCCCTGATCGTCTGGGCTTGCATCTGCAAAAGAATTTCGTTTTGATACGTGTTCAGAATGTCCTCGTACGCCTGGATCAGGTCGGGCTCCAGCCGTTCCGGCGAAGTCGTATCCACAACCTTGCGGAAGGAATCGATCAATCGCGTCCACGAGACCTCCAGCGCCGTCAGCAGCAGCTCTTCCTTCGTCGAGAAAAAACGGAATACGTACGGCTGCGATATTTTGGCGCGTTTCGCGACCTGAGCCGTCGTTGCCCGAAAATATCCGATCTCCGCGAACACCTCGATCGCCGCCGAAATAATGTCCGCTTTGCGATTCACCGAGACGGTTTCAGTGTCTGCCATAGAGTCTCGCCCTCTCATCGGTTAGTGATTCATCAATTAATACTCTATATTATAGCCACTACGCCAAACCCGCGCAATGCGGCGTGTTCGAAGGCATAACAGAACGAGATTGTTCTTCTTGATGCGAGGGTCGGAGGCCATGCCAACCTTCAAGGCTTGAAATAGTCGTGCAGCTTATCCCGGAAATAGAGATACCCCGTCTCGTACAACCGGCGGTATTCCCGATGGCGGGACGGCTCGGGATACAGCGTCTCGTCCGCGTCGGCGGCGGATCGAACCGATCGGATCGCCTCGCCGACGCCTTCGTACAGCCCCCCGGCGACGCCCGCCAGCATCGCGGCGCCGAGCAGCGTCGCCTCCTGGCAGCGAGGAAGGCTGAACACGCTGCCCGTCACCTGCGCCTTAATCCGAATCCAGAACCGGTTTTTCGCTCCGCCGCCGACCGTCGTCACGCGGTCGATCGTTTGGCCGGACACGCGCTCTCCCGTTCGGCGGATCGATTCGAACTCGTAGGCGGTCCCTTCCAGAACCGCTTTCAGCAGCGTCGCCCGCGTGTGCTCTGCGCCCAGACCGATGATCGCCCCCCGGACATTCGGATTCGGAAGGGGCGCTCCGCTCCCCGACAAATACGGGAAGATCAGCAAGCCGGTAGGCGCGTCGTCCGCCCCCGCCAGCATGTCCGCGATCTGCTCGTAGGACAGCCGGGGATCGTTAAGCATCCCGCGCAGCCATTCGACCGACCCTCCCGAGGACGGAATTCCGCCCATCCAGAAGCTTCTGCCGTCAACGACATGCCTGCCGTAAGAGAGACTCGACCGGTATTCCCGCTCCCCGACTTCGAACGCTCCGAAGATGCCGACGAGCGTCTCCGCCGTTCCCATCGAGTTGTAGACGTCGCCGGGCTCGGTCGCGCCGACGGCCAGCGCCGCGCACACATGGTCGTGTCCGGCGATCGCCACAGGGACGCCCGCTGCGATGCCGATTCGCGCCGCGGCTTCCCGGGAGAGAAAGCCCGTCGCCCGGTTCTGCGCCTGCACTTGCGGAAACACGGACTCGGAAAGCCCGAATTGCTTCATCAGATCCGGGTCCCAAGCCATTCTGCGCAGATCGTACGCGTACGTCCGGGCCGCAAGCGTATAGTGGGTGGACAAGCTCCCGGTCAGGCGGTAGGCGATGTAGTCCGCGGCATGGAGCCAGACGGAGCCGTTGAGCGCTGCAGGCCGATGCTCTTGCAGCCAGAGCAGCTTCGGCAGCCCGTGCTTGTAGCTGACGCGCAGCCCGCACATGCGGAACCGTTCCGCTTCGTCGACTTCCTTGGCGATCCGCTCCGCCTGGCTTGTCGTGCGCCGGTCGTGCCAGGGGATAAATTCGGAGCGGACCTCTCCCGTTTTTCCGTCGACGAGCAGGCCGCTCTCCGCCATACTGGCTACGCCGATCGCGCCGACGCTTCCGCGAGGGAGCTTTTCCGCTAGCTCCTCGAGCATCTCCGCCACCGCTTCCCACATCCTAGCCGGATCGAAGACCGCCGAGCCTTCCCCGTCCAAGGACACGGCGGTCGGCCTGACGGACAGCCGGACAACGCGGCCGCTGCGGTCGAACAAGCCCGCCTTGCAATGGGTCGTGCCGATATCGATGCCCATGATGAACATGCCCGTTCCCTTCCTTTCCTCGCCTCGACGGCCGACGCTTTTACCGATAGAAAATTTCGATCGCCGTCTCCGCCTCGGCCTCCCGGCAGTCGATGACGTACAGCGACTCGTGCGCTCCCCGCGTCCATTGCGCGCGCCGGCCGTTCACCGTCGCCGAGACCGGCGCCTCGTCCGCGACGAAGGCGAAGCTGCCGCCTTCCTTGAGCGTCACCAGCGTCCTGCCGTCCCCGTGCCAGCAGCCGATGACGGCGTCGAAGCACACCGCCTTATCGATCAAGCCGAGCGGAGTCGCTCCCGGCCGCTTCGGAATCAGCGCGTACAGCGCGGCTTCGCGCGGGCCGAGCTTCAGCTCGGTCCGCTCCTCCCTGCCCAAGCCGATCAACTTCCCGCTGACGTACTCGTACGCCCAGAACTCGTCGCCCTCGATGCCGGGAACATCGCCCGGGCCGAAGTCACCGACAACCTCCTCGTCGTCCCGATAGACGTGGAAGGCGGCCACTACGCCCGCCCGTCCGAGGCGGTTCCAGATTTTCAACGGGACGGGCTCCGCCAGCGGATTTCTCGTCAAGACGTCCTCCGTCGGCAGACCGGGCTGCCCGCAGCGGATGATTTTGCCGTTCCGATAGACAAGCGGCCAGATGCTGCGGCCGTCGGTCCGGCCGGGCTTGTCGCTGAAGTACACCGGGCCCCCGCTGACCGCGCGCAGAAGCATATGCTG
The DNA here is from genome assembly GCF_042654645.1 of Cohnella hongkongensis. Lineage (NCBI taxonomy): Bacteria > Bacillati > Bacillota > Bacilli > Caryophanales > Paenibacillaceae > Cohnella > Cohnella hongkongensis. The sequence goes on from NZ_JBHSEP010000010.1 coordinate 72,757, forward strand.
CAGCGCTTCGTCGTGCCGCGTCCAGTACATATCCCAGTCCCCCCAATAGAACGGGCCGTGGTAATACGAATTGTACGCGTTCTGCAGGGCATGCTCCTTAAAGCCGCCCGCGGCGTCCGGCACGAAATCGTCGCTCGTGCGGGACACCGAGGACGCCGGCCGGTGCCAGACGTTCTCCGGAGCCATCCCCATGCAGTTGATGACGCATCCTTGAAAATGAAGCCCGATCGACGCCTCCAGGGCGGTATGCGCCGCGCATGCGGCCGCTCCGATCGGCGCTTGATCGCGGTAGAAGCTGGCGATGGCGCTCTGGCTGTCCACCTTGACGAAGTCGACGCCTTGACGCTTCAAGTAAGCATGCCAGCCGCTCCAGAAGCCGAACGCCGGCGGCGCCTCCGGCTCGGGAACCCAGGCGCCTCCGCTTGCGCGGCGCAAGCTCGCCCCGTGCCGCGCGAACAACTCGCCCTCCGGATCGACGCCTCCCCAATAGCCCGCGATCGTATGCCATACCCCGACCCAGCGCACTCCGTGCTTCCTTTTCAGCTTGCGCACGGTCTCGGCCAGCCCGCCGGGAAACTTGTCCGGAGCCGCGTCATAGGAGCGAAGGCGCTTGTCGCCGGTAACGTCCGACCAGCCGTCGTCGATCATGATCCATTTCGCCGGGATGCCCGCTTCGTGGAGCTCGCCGGCTTTGTTCAGCAGACTCTCGGCGTTCACCTGGTGGTAGAACGCATCCCAGCTGCACCAGCCGAGGTACTCCAGCGTCTCCGGATACGTCTTCCCGCTTCTCGGCCGACCGGCGGCGCCGGATGCCCGCAAGCCGTACTGCGCGTTGCGCTCCGCGAGACGGAACGGATCGCTGCCCCGGCTCATCACCCACGCGAGCGTCTCGCAATCCGGGAAGCCGCCTTGCCCCGCCGACAGGGCGGCTTCCGCGCCGTCCTTCACGCCGCGCAGCTCCGTCCGATAGACGGCTCCGCAAGCGGGAAGCAGATGGGTGTATGCGCCGCGGGACCGCCAGAGCAGCGACAGCGTCCGGGCAGGAAGCCGGCTCCAGTCGGTCGGGAAAAAGGGCCTCGTCCACCACGTCTTGTGCCGGTAGTTGGCCATCGCTCCCTCCGCGTCCGGAAAGTCCCGGATGCGGATCGCGATCCCGTTCTCGGGCGCGAACGACACGAGGTCGCGGAACAGCTCCCGATTGCGGATGCCCGCCCTTACAAAGACGGCGGCAGCTTCCTCCTCCGCCTTCAGCGACAGGCTCGCGAACACGAATCCCTCCGCGTCTTCGAACTCCGCCCGGCAGGGGGCGACCGACCTCGGAAGCAGACGCAGCTCTCTCCCGTCGTCCAGCCGGACGAGCGGCTCGAGCCCCTGCATCAGCGGCTGCCCTCCGGCGGCCAGATCGACCGCTTCCCCGCGCGCCATGAAGTGAAATCCCGCTTCCCCTTTCATTGCCGCATCATCCTCCCGTATGCATGAATGCGTCCATTGCGACGGACAGGCTCGCCAGGTCGCCGACGCTCTCCCCCAGCTCGGCGGGGACGATCTCGCACGCGCGCAGCGCGCCCGGCAGCGCTTCCCGCTCCAGCACCTCGAGCGCGTACGGCTCAAGCAGCTCGCGCTGGCGGCCGTAGATGCTGCCGATCACAATTCGCTCCGGATTCAGAATGTCCACCAACAGAGCCAGCGCTTGGCCCAGCTTCCTTCCGGCGACCCGATAGATGTCCAGCGCTGCGGGATCTCCGGCGCGCGCCGCTTCGCCGACGCTGCGGGCGGAAATCTGCGGCAGCTGCTCGAGCGAGGAGCAGAACGCCGTCGGGCGACCCTCCCGCAGGCTCGCCTCCGCGACGCTTCTGGCGAAAGCCGCGATCCCGCCCCCGCTGCAGAAGCCTTCGAAGGATCCCGCTTTGCCGTAGCCGACCGGACCGTCAGGCTCCAGCCTCACATGCCCGACCTCGCCCGCCATGTCGCTAGTTCCCGAATACAGCTTGCCGTCGAGAATCAAGCCGGCTCCCATTCCGGTTCCGAACGTCAGGAAAATCATGTTCCGGCAGCCTCTGCCCGCGCCCCACTTCCATTCGGCGAGCGCGCATGCGTTGGCGTCGTTCTGCAAGCCGACAGGCGACCGGAACGCCGCCTTCAGCGGGGCGACGGCGTCGACCCGATCCCAGTGCGGCAGATTGGGCGGCGACAAAATCCAGCCTCTGCGGCTGTCCAGCGGGCTTCCGCAGCTGACGCCGACGGCATCGAAGCCGGTCAGTCCAAGCTCCCCTCGCAGAGACTCCAGCCCCTTCGCGAACGATCGCACGGCCGCTTCCGGACTTTCCGGCGTCGGATAGCTTCGCTTGCCCAGCACGTCGACCCGATCTCCGGTCGCCCTGCCGACGACGAGGGCGCATTTGGTCCCTCCGATATCTACTCCGCCTAATATCGTCACGGGCCGAAAAACTCCTCCTCCAGCATGATGCATAGCGTATGATAGATCGGCAGATGCCTCTCCTGCACGTCGGGAGTGCGGTCCGCCGGAGCGCAGATTGCGACGTCGCACAGCGCCTTCATGCGTCCGCCCGTCCGCCCCGTCAATCCGATCGTTCGAAGCCCCATCGCCCGAGCTACCTCAAGCGCCCGAAGCACGTTGGCCGAATCGCCGGACGTGCTGATCGCCAGCAGCGCGTCCCCGGGCCTGCCGTAACCGAACACCTGCTGGGCGAACGCCATATCGGCCGCCGCGTCGTTGGCGTAGGCCGTCATGAAGGCGGAGTGGCCGACGAGCGAGATCGCCGGGAGAGCGCCTTGAAGATGGCCGATTAAATACGCCGGATCCGACGCGCCGGAGCGCGCGATCCGGTCCCGGACCGTCTGCCCGACCGGACGTTCGGACAGAAAGCCCTTCATCAGTTCGCCGACGATATGCTCGCAATCGGACGCGCTGCCGCCGTTGCCGCACAGCAGCAGCTTGCCCTCGCCCCGGAAGCAGTCCCGCAGCGCCTCGTAGGCGAGGACGATGTCCCGTTCGCACGCCTGAAGCTCGGGATACCGGGCGATCGTCCGGGTCAGCGCGCTCACGGCGATTCGCCTCCCCGCATCGGACAGACGATGACATTCACGCCGAATTTCTCGATCTCTTTAATCGTATCCCCGTCGGTCAGATCGCTCGTAATCAGCATGTCCACGTCCTGGAAGCTGCTGAACGCGACGAGGCCCTGCCTCATGAACTTGCTGTGATCGGCGAGAATGACGATTCGCTGACCGGAGGCGACCATCGCCCGCTTGATCTCCGCCTCATAGATGTCCGAGCTCGTAAAGCCTTTTCTGAGCGAGATGCCCGACACGCCGAGAAACGCATAATGAGCGTTGTACTTGTGCAATTCGATTTCCGCTTGCGGGCCGACCAGACTCATCGATTTCTTGATCAGCTTTCCTCCCAGCAGGAAGATGGCCGCGTCCTCGTTATGGCTGCATTCCTCCGCGACGTTAATGCCGTTCGTCACGACCATCAGATTCGGAACGCCGCGAAGCAGGGAGGCCATGCACCAGGTCGTCGAACCGGAATCGAGAATAATGATCTGCTGCTCCTGCACGAGCTCCGCGGCTTTTTTGGCGATTGCCATCTTCTCCTCGTAATGTTGAAGCTTCCGCTGCTGGACAGGCGGCGTGGAGATGTTCTCGATTTCCTCGGTCAGAATCGCTCCGCCGTAGTTTTTTTTGATCAATCCTTCCCGCTCCAGCTGATTCAGGTCTCTCCGTATCGTTTCCTCCGACACGTTGAACTCCCGAACGAGATCGGACACCTTCACGCTGCGGGACTCGAACAGCCTTTCCTTGATTTTGTTGCGCCTCTGAATGACGATCACGCCGTTTCCTCCTAGTGTGTTCGGGCTTCGCCCGACGTGTAAGATTTGCCGTCTTCTATGTCTCCTGCAGGTGGGCGAACGCCGTCTCGAAGAAGTCCGGCCGGCCGAAGCTTCCCGATTTCAGAACCAGAAGCTTCGGCCGGTCGCCCAGCGAGACGCAAGAAGGCAAACCCGGTTCGATCTCCTTCCATATCCGCATTCCGTCAATGCCCATGAGCCCGCATACGGCGGCCGAGGTTTCGCCTCCGGCAACGAGCAGTCTCGGCTGTCCGGTCCGCTCCGTAATTCGCGCCGCCGCCTCCGCGACGGCCGACGAGACGGCCCGGGAGACTTCCTCCGCGGTCAAGCCCGCCCGCCTCCCGGCCCGCTGCGTCTCCTCCACCCGCCCCGCCCGGTTCGACGTGTGAAGAAGAACGTTCTCCCCGGCCAGCATACGTTCCGAAGCCGCCTCCGCCAGCCGGATCACCATCTCGGACCGCTCCTTCTCGTCCAATGCCGCCAGCGAGTCGAGCTCGAACGACCGTACCCCCCGCCGCTTCGAGTATTCGATTTGGGCCGCCGTCTGCGGCATGAGGCTTCCCGCCGCGCACAGCATGCCGACGCCCGGCAATCTCGGCACCGGAAGCCGCTCCGCGGCCGCCCGCAGGCGGGCGGAACCCGCCATGCGGGCGGCCAGCTCCTCCGCCAGCGCCGAGCTGCCGCAGAGGACGGCCTCGTCGCGGACCGCTTCGGCGATGACCGCCAGATCGGCCTGGTGCCGGACGTCGAGAAGGACATACTCGCAGACGCTGCGCATCTCTGCAATGCGGCGACGCAGCGCTTCCGGGCCCGCCTCGATCTCCGGATAGAACAGATTGCCCACCCTTCTCCGCGTCTGGCCCCGCAGAATCGCCGCCAGCTCGGACTGCGTCATCGGGTGCACGGGATCGCGGCGGAACTCCGACGCCTCCAGCGGCTTGCCGTGCACGTAATGAACGCCGTCGATCGTCGTCCTGCCGTTCTTCGGGAAGCCGAGCACGACAACCGCGAAGCCGATCCGCAGCGTATCCAGCATGGCGTCGAATTCGCGGCCGACGTTCCCCCGGAAGACGGAACACGTTTTATTCACCCATTGGCGGACGCCGGCCTCGCGGAGCTTGCCGGTCGCTTCCGCGACTTTGCGGTAAGCCTCGTCTCCGGAATCCAGACGCGAGTTCGTGTCGAGAATGACGACGTCGGGCTTGTCGCCGAGGCGGCCGAGCCGAGCCGCGGAGAACGCCTCGGAAGCGTAGATGTGCGTCAGCAGTCCGAACTTGGCGAACATGACGCCGATATCGTTCGCTCCGGTAATGTCGTCCGCGACGACGCCGATCATTCCGGCCACCTCCTTCGCGGCCGGTAGCCCGAATGCGCCAGAAAATGCGAGACGGTCCGGCCGTCCAGCTCCTTCGGCTTCAGGCCCGCCCCCCTGGCGGCGATCAGCATGCGGCAAGCCGTCTCCAGCGTATGCAGCGCCATTCTCGCTTCCTTCAGACTCGTATCGTAGACGAGAACGCCGTGATTCTCGAGCAGCAAGACATTGGCTTTGTCCGCCTTCTCTCCTACGGCTTTCCCGAGTTCCGCCGAGCCGGGATGGGCGTACGGAACTCTCTCGATCCTTTCCAGATAATACATCGATTCCACGAACCAGCCCGAAGGGATAGCTATATCCGTGCATGCGACCAGCGTGCTGTAAAAAGGAGAGGCGTGAAGCACGGCCTGAACGTCCGGCCTCTTCGCGTATACGGCGCCGTGCATCGGCCATTCCTTGGACGGCTTGCACCCGGACGGCTCGACCGCTCCCGCGGACAGAGCACATTCGACCAGCTCTTCGTCGCGCAGCTCGCCGAGATCTGTGCCGCTGGCCGTTATCCAGTACCGGTCCGGTCCCGCTCTGACGCTGACGTTGCCCGCATTCCCCCACGTCAAGCCGTTCTCCGTCATATAAGCGCCGACAGCCCGCAGCTGCTCCCGCGCCTCGCGGCTATTTGGCATCTCTTCTCACCTCTTGTCGCTCTGTCTCGGGGCTCCTCCTGCTTGCAAAAAAATGGTTAATTCTACTCAATTCGCGAGAAGGTCCCCCATTCCTTTTTCTCGCCGCTCCGCAAGGAGCGAACAGCTCACCATTCCAGCAAATTCGTCTCGGTGACGGACAGTGCGGCATCCTTGGGCACGAGGAACGTCTTGATCTCGCAGGGGCCGAACTTGGCTTTGATCTCCCGATTCCACAGCGGCAGCCGAATCGTGCCTTCGGTCGCCTGCTTATTCGTTTCGTAGCAGCGAATAATCATATCGTCCCCGTCTTCCGCCTGCTTGAGAACGCTCACGACGAGGTTATCCCGATCGACGTCGAGGAAGCTCAGCCGCTGCGGCAGCTTTCCCTCGTGGTACGTCTCGATCAGAGAGATCGGCCGCTGGTTCAGCTCCGCCGCCCGACGAACCGTGCCCGCTTCCTCCCAGGCGCCTTCGTGCGGCAGCAGCGCATAATGGAAACGCTGGATCCCCTGATCGATAAACGAATAGTGGCCGTCCGGATCCGGCGTCTTCGGATCGTGATGCGCGTAGATGGGACTGCGCAGCACCGTCATCGCCATTTCCTTGTTCTGAATGCTGTAGCTGTACTTCGCGTCGTTCATCAAGCTGACGCCATAAGACGTGCCGCCCTGGCGAAGAATGCCCGAATAGTCGATCCACGCCTGCCCCGGCTCCTCCTCCCCGTTATGCTCGCGTTCGATATAGCCGTACGGAATTTCGTAGCTCTGGCGCGTGAAGATGAGATTCACCGGAAAAACGAGCTTCAGCATCTTAAATGGCTCTCTCCAGTCGACCGTCACCTTCACGTCGATCTGATCGAGCTCGCGGTACATGGCGAAGTCCTGCACAAGTCGAGAGCGGCCGTATTCGCTCGTGACGCGAATGACGGATTTCACCGGCCCGTGCTCTACACGGCGCACGCTGACGGCTTTGAAGGCCCCGATCGGCTGATTGAAATGAAAAACGTTATGGCTCCACGTGTCCGAACGGTCCTCGAGGACGACCGGCTTGGCCGCGTCGGCGAGAAACACCTCGGTCTGAACCTTCTTGTCGAACAGGCTGCGGATATAGCCGGTATCGGGATCGAACTCGATCCGGAACCGCTCGTTCTCCATCGCGTAATCGTGCGCCTTGATCGGAGAAGCTTCGGACTTCCGGTTCGCTTCGGGAAGCAGGCGGTATACCCGGTAGCCCAGCGACGGCAGATCGGCGACGAAGCAGAGGCGGGACCGGCCGTTCGCCGTCGCCTGCGACTGCACCGCCTGATGCGGGACGGCCATTCCGGCGTCGTCCACGAGCACGGAGGCGTCCTTCAGCCCGCCGATCTCCAGCTCCACGTTCACCTTGGCGTTCCAGGCATGGGGGTTGAACACGACGATCGGCTTCATGCCTTCCTCCGGCTCGATGCCGATATTCCAGGAAAGCGATTGGACGGCGTCGTTCAACCCGCGCTCGGCGATCGACATCGCTTCGCCGTGCATATTCCTCGCGTCCTCGTATGCCGGTTCGATGCTCGTTCCCGCCAGTATATCGTGAAATTGATTAAACAGAACGTTCTTCCAGGCGCGCGCGTATGCCCGGGGATACGGCTGTCCCGTCGTCCAGTCCGCCAGAATGGACAGCTTCTCGGCGGCGATGAGCTTGTTCTCGGCTTCCCGATTCCACCGCTTGATGCCGGAATGGGCCGAGTAGCAGCCGCTGGCATGGTGCTGCAGGTCATCGTGAACGACGGGAAACGGCAGATCGCGCCTGGACATCTCTTCGAAAAAGCGGGTCGGATGACTGAACTCCAGCTCCGGGTAGTTCGGATCGCCGTTCATCCGGCGAATGCTGTCCAGATTTTCCTTCGTCGGCCCGCCCCCGTGATTGCCGACGCCGTAGAAGCACATCAGCTCGTCAAACGGTTCTTTCAGCTCGGACGCGCAGCGGGCGACATGCTTGTCGAGCTCCTTGCCCCACGTGCAGTATTCGAACAGAATGCGGAACGTCAGCACCCGGGAGCCGTCGTCGGATTCCCAGAGAAACAGACGCCCCGGCAAACCTTTCTCGTTCGGCATCGGTCGCATCATCACGTAATAGTCCATTCCGCTTTTTTTCAAAATTTGCGGCAGCATGCCGTGATGGCCGAAGCTGTCGACGTTGTAGCCGACCTTCGCCGTCACGCCGAGCTTCTCCTTGAAGTAGCGCTGCCCGTACAGGCCTTGGCGAACGAACGACTCGCCGCCGGGAATGTTGCAGTCCGGTTGAATCCACCAGCCTCCGACAATGTGCCAGCGGCCCTCCCCGACCCGCTTTTTGATCTCCGCAAACAGGCCCGGATCGTTGTTCTCGACCCACTCGTAATTGGCGGCCGAGCTCGACGTGAAGATGAAATCGTCCGATTCGTTCATCCGGTCCAGCGCCGAGCGGAACGTCGCTTTCGTTTCCTGGAAGCCCTCCTGCCATTGCCACAGCCAGACCGGGTCCAGATGTGCGTTGCCGATCATATGCAGCTTTTTGTTCGCCATCGTTATTCCTCCGATTTCGTGATGATCGTCACCAGCGCTTCCGCCTGCTGACCGAGTCTTCGGCTGCCCGCCGTCACGTCCGCGGCGATGCGAATGCGCCTGCCCCCGGCCCCTTCCGGAATGCCGACGGAGCAGACGACGTCCGCACGGCCGCCCGGAGGCAGCCGCACGACCTGCTCGGCCCGGCTCGCGGTCCATCCGGCCGGAAGCGCGAGCCGCACGCGCACGTCCTCCTCGACCGGCAGCGGGTTGAGCGCCTCGACCCTGACGTCGATCGTCGTCCCGGCTTCCGCTTCGATCCGGTACGGCGAGATGCGGGCGGCGAAGCCCTCCGCCCCGAAATCCGCTTCGTCCGTCGGCAGCAGTTCGCGATGAAGCCGCGCAAGCATTCGCCCGTTTTCCCTCAGCCGCTCCCAATAGCCCGCTTCCACCCAGACCGGGTCCCAGTGGCCGGAGACGAGAACGTCGGGCCGCAGTTCTTCGTACAAGGCGGCGCTTCTCTCGTAATCCTCGTATTGAAAACGGTTCTGATAGACATAGTTCCACAGCAGCCCTTCGTCGCCCTGGTACTGGTCGCCGATCGCCAGCACCCTCTTGCCGTCGGCCTCGAAGGCGATCGCAACGGCATACAGCGTATGGCCCGGCTGTTCGTGCAGCGTGATCTCGTACCCCTCCCAGCGGATCGGCTCGCCGAGCGGGACGATCCGGTCGACCGGAATCGGGTCGTACCACAGGCACGGCAGATCGTAGTCGGCGGGACGCTCCAGCACGTCGGCGAAATTGGCCGCCGCCCACACCTCGGCGCCCTCGACGTCGCGCAGCAGGTTGCAGCCGGCGACATGATCGTCGTGATAATGAGTCAGCAGCACCGCATCCACGGACCTTACGCCGTACTCCGACTTCAGCTTGCCGATGCTGTAGAGCCACGGACGCCTCGACGCGCGATCCGAGCCGGCCGGAATTCCCGTCAGGAAATCGTAGCCGAAATCGATGAACAGCGCTCTGCCGCTGTCCGACAGCAGCACGTAATAGTTCGACAGGCTCGCCCGGCTTTTTAGCAGATGCGGCAGCACTCGCTCGTAGGGCCGCTCTCTGAGCTCCAGAAGTCTCGGGTTCTGCCGCCGGCCGCGAAGCAGCCGGATCAGACGCTCCGTCAGCAGGCCGATCGCGGCCTTCGGCTCGTCGATCGGCTCGCCGTGGGAGGGCAGCAGCAGCTCGACGTCCCGATCCCCCAGGTCCAGCAGCGACGCGACGCTCGCGGGAACGCCCTCGGCGCCGTTATAGGTCCATTGCGTCGCGGACAGCGACCAGACTTTGCCCGGAGCGGCGATCAGATCGCCGGTGAACGCGACCTTTCGCCCGTCGATCTCGGCCAGCAGGCTGATCGAGCCGGTCGTATGGCCCGGCGTCGGCAACACCAGAAGCGGTATCCCTCCGGCGCGGACCGTCTCGTAATCCTTTAACGTGCCGGCAACCGGCACCGGTTCCAGCAGCGAGAAGCGGTCCTGGCGGGTGTTGTAATGGTTCCGGATTTCCCTCGCCTGCCAATGTTCGTCCACCCTCGCGAACAAATCCTGCTCCGCATGCGGCACGAAAATCGGAATGCCCGCAGCCGCCGCCTTTGGCAGTCCTTGCCCCTGGTCGCGGTGATGGTGGGTCATCATAATCTGCGTCACGCGGCGAACGCCGATCCGCCGCAATTCGTCCAGCACGCCGCCGTCGCCGAAATCGATCAGAGCCGCCTCCGGCCCGTCGACGATCGCGTACACGTTGCAGGTGTCGCGGAAGACGTACAAACGCTCGGACAGGCGTATCAATGCCGGCCGCCCCCTTCCGCTCCCGCCGCGCCAAGCAGCTGCGCGACCCGATCCATCGCCGGGCCCGGGCTGGACAGAAAGAGATCGCGGACCGCCTCCGGCAGCCCGGCGACGACGCGGGCCATCGACGCCTGCGCCAGCACGACGGCGTCGGACGTCTCGGCCAGCTTCAGGAGCGCCGAGGCAAGCTCTCTGTCGTGGCCCGCCTTGTCTCCCGCCGCCAGCTTGCGGTAAGCGGCCTCGCACAGGACCGGCGTCAGCTGCGGAGACAGCCCTGCCTGCTCGGCCGTTCCGGCCAACAGCCTCATCGTCGGCCTCAGCGTCGTGTTCAGCGTCGCGGCCACGCCGATTCGCGGGCCCCGTCGAACGGCAAGCCGGGCCATCGGCTCGTCGATTCGCACGACCGGCACCGCGACCCGGCTTTGCATGTCCGCCGCCGCTTCGCCGACGGACGAGCAGGCGCTCAGAATGCAGTCGGCCCCTTGCCGTTCGGCGAAACCGGCATAAGCGCACAGCCGTTCGCCGAATTCCCCCGCGTCGCCTCCGTTCTCCGCCAGCCGGGGCAGAATCGAGTCGTCCACGAAATGAAGGATTCGAATGCCGGGCATGGTCTCGCGGGCAAGCGCGGCCAACGGTTCGACCGTTACCGCCGTCGTATGGATGATGGCGAGCGTCTTCATCGGCGCCGCTCCTCTCTCGTCTTTTGTTCGCACCGTTCGCCGCTATTGGGGCAGAGGCAGCGCCAAGCCCTTGCTGCCGAGGAAATGCTCGATTTTGTCCCCGACGACCCGCTTCACCGCAGCCCTTCCGGCCGCGAGCCGATCGGGCGGCAGCGCAAGGCACTCGGCGTTCGTCATTCTCTCCTCCCGTCCCAACGCCTGCAGCAGGGCGATTTCCAAATCCGTCGCGATATTGACCTTGCTCACGCCGCCGCCCGGCAGCGCGATCGCCTGTCTGATCATCTCCGCGGGCACGCCGGAGCCTCCGTGAAGAACGAGGTGCACGGGCGTCAAGGCGCGGATCGCCCGCAGCCGTTCATAATCGATCTTGGGCTGCCTCACCATGTAGACGCCGTGAGCGGTGCCGCAGGAGACGGCAAGCGCGTCCACCTTCGTGGCCTTCACGAAAATTTCCGCTTCTCCCGGATCGGTGTACAGCTCCTCGTCGGTATCGGTTTCCACGAAATCCGTCGTTCCGATCATGCCGAGCTCGGCTTCCACGGACACCCCTCTGGCGTGCGCGTACGTCACGATCTCTTTCGTCGCGGCGATATTGTCCTGCAGCCGCTTCTCGGAAGCGTCGATCATGACGGAAGTAAAGCCGGCTTCGATCGCCGCCGCGATCGTAGACAGAGATTTCGTATGATCCAGGTGAAGGGTGACCGGTACGGTGATCCGCAGCTCGTCCATCTGCGCATAGAATTCCTCGCCGAACTGCTCGGGCGTAATGCCGTATCGATGAAGCTCCTTCTCCGAGATCTGCACGATCAGCGGCGACTTCATCTCCTCGGCGGCCTGCAGCACCGGCGCGATCATCGGCGTATATCTCGGAGAAAACGAGCCGTTCGCGTACCGGCGCCGCTCCGCCATCTCCAGCAGCGGCTTCAGGGCGATCACGTTGGGGGGTCTCTTGGCAGTCGTCATGGTTTACCTCTCCTTTATTTGTACGCTTTCCGCCGCTTCGGCCCGCGAGCTCGCGGCTTTCTCGGCATTGCGGCCGCTACCCCTTCATCCCGCCGGTCAGATCCATCCCTTTAATGAAATATTTCTGGAAAGCGAAAAACAACGCGACGACGGGAAGCAGGACGAGCAAGGAAGCGGCCATCAAGTAGTGCCATTGCGTCTGAACCTGCCCCTTGAACGTCGACAGACCGATCTGCAGCGTATACAGCTTCTCGTCGTTCAGATAGAGCAGCGGACCGAGCAGGTCGTTCCAAGAGCCGTTGAACGTAAAGATCGCCGTCGTGGCCAGAATCGGCTTCGTCAAGGGCAGCATCAGTCTCGACCATGTATAGAAATGGCTGGCTCCGTCGATTTTCGCCGCCTCGATCAGCTCGTTGGGAATGGACAGCAGAAACTGACGGTTGAGAAAGATGAAGAAGGCGCCGGCCGTGAACGGAGGAATGATCAGCGGCAAATACGTATTCAGCCATCCCAGCTTGGCGAACAGAATATATTGCGGAATCAGCGTTACGAATCCGGGAAGCATCATCGTGCCGAGCACGACCGTGAACAAGAAGTCCCGGCCGCGAAAACGGATTTTGGCGAAGCCGTAGGCGACGAACGAATTGGACAGCACGCTGCCGAGAACGACGAAGCCGGAAATGAACAGCGTATTGAGCGTATATCGGGTGAAAGGCGCCGAATTCCACGCCTTCACGTAATTGGACCAGACGACTTCCGACGGCCACCATGTCGGCGGGTACGCCATGACCTCCTGCATCGTTTTGACCGAGGTGACGAACATCCACCACAGCGGGGAGAGAAACAGCAAGCTTCCGGCCATCAGGACGAGGCTGACGACCACCTGGTTCGTCCGCTTGCGCAGCTGCCGGCTCTGGTAATAATTGCGGAAAACCGCATTCCGGTTCGCGCTCACCTGTTGTCCCCTCCTTCGTAGTGAACCCAATGCTTGGCGAATTTCAAATTCAGCAGGGTGATCGCCATGACGATGACGAGCAGCGTCCAGGCCATCGAGGAGGCGTAGCCCATGTCGAAGACGCGGAACGCTTTGTTCCACAGATGGAAGTTATAGAAAAGCAGCGAGTTCATCGGACCGGCCGTCCCTTCCCCTCCGGACATAATGTAGGCTTCCTGGAAGATCTGGAAGGCGCCGATCGTGCTCGTGACAAGATCGAAAAAAATGACCGGCGTGATCAGCGGAATCGTAATATGCCGGAAGCGGCGGTAAGCGCCAGCGCCGTCGATCTCGGCGGATTCGTATAGCGAAGGCGGAACGTTCTGCAGCGTGGCCAGATAGAGCAGCATGCCTCCGCCCAGACTCCACATTTTCATCATAATCAGCGAAGGCTTCGTCCAGTTCGGATCGAACAGCCAGGCGGGACCTTGGATGCCTGCCCAGCCCAGCATCGTATTGATCAGACCGGTCGACGGGCTGAGCAGCTGCATCCATAGCAAGTAGACGCCGACTCCGGACAGGACCGCCGGCAGGTAGAAGATCGTCCGGTACGCCCGCATCCCCGGCACGCCCTGATTGAGCAAAATGCCGAGGAAAACCGCCCCGACCGTCGTAATCGGCACCATGAACACGACGTAGTAGACGGTGTTGTACAACGAAGTCCAGAACAATTTGTCGTATTTGAACATCTCGACGTAATTGCGCAAGCCGATGAAATCGAATCGCGTCGTAATGTTGTAATTCGTAAAGCTCGCATAGAGCGAAAAGAGCATCGGACCCGCGGTAAAAACCAGAAAGCCGAGCAGCCACGGCGAAATGAATACGAAGCCTTGAAACTCTTCCCTCACCCTCAGCCTGCTGCGGCCCGGCTTAGCGGCTTGACGGGTATCGTTCGCTTCCCCGGTCATCGCTATCCTCTCCCATTCAGAGGAAAGGAGCAGCACACGGTCTCGCCGCTCCGATCCCCCTCGTTATTCGTTCGCCCGGAACCGCGCTCGGCCTTATTGCTTGGCCTTCTCCCTGGCGACCAAATCCTCGACGTCCTTCTGGGCTTGCGCCAAAGCTTGCTCCGGCGTCTTCTGGCCCAGAAGCGCGGCATCGATCTGCGGATTTTTCAGGTCCCAATATTGCGGCGCTTCCAGCGGCATCGGATTAATTTTCGTCCACTTCATGTTGTCTACCGCGAACTGGTACACTTCTTTTCCTTTCTCGCTTAAGGCTTCGTGATGGATGGCCGACTCGGCCGCCGCGATGTTGGCCACGTTATCGAAGTTCATCGCCGCCCAATGCTCCTGCGCCTGCGGGCCGCCGAGCCACTTCAGGAACTCCCAGGCGGCATCCGGATCCTTCACGCCGGCCGGAATCTCGACGACGAACCCGCCCCCGGAAGTCCAGTGCCCGTTGCCGGGCGACTTCTCCGGTACGGCCGCCACACCGAAATCCATGTCCGGGGCGTAATCGCGAAGCTGTGTATAGAACGTTCCCGTCGTGACGATCATTGCGACTTTGCCCGCGATGAACGGATCGGCCTGCTGACTGCCGAACTCCGCCTTGAACGCGTCCACCGTGCTTTGCCCTAGACGCTCCGTCCACTTGTTGATCCAGTGAATCGCTTCCCGCTTGGCCGGCGTATCGATCGTTACCTCGCCCGTGGCGTAATTGAAGTAGCTCAGGCCGTCGGACTCCGCGTTCAGCAGCCAGGCGTCGTAGCCGAAGTTGCCCCACAGCGGGTAGAACCCGATCCGGTCGTAGCGATTGCCTGATTTCTTGTCGAGGCGGATGGCGTACTCCTCCAGTTCGTCCCACGTCGTCGGCGGCTTCTCGGGATCGAGCCCCGCTTCCCGGAAAGCTTCCTTGTTGTAGAACAAAAACCTCGTGTCCGTATTGAACGGAAGCGCATACACGTCATCGTTATAAAGAACGGTATTCCACAATTCCGGGTAGAACCAGTCTTTGACGTCGTCTCTTTCCACATATTCCGTAATGTTGGTGACCTGGCCGTTCGCCGCGCGCGCCGGTCCGTTGTTGATGTCCTGCACGATGACGTCCGGGGGACTGCCGGCTGCGATCGCCGCCGTGCTTTTCGTCCATATGTCGCCCCAAGGCAAGTAAGTATGCTTGACGACGATGCGGTCCTGCGATTCGTTAAAGTCGTTGATGATCTTCTCGATAATCGGACGGCGCGTCTCGGAGCCCCAGAACGTCCAGAAGTCCAGCTCGACCTTGCCGGCCGGGGCCGACGGACTCTCTGGCGAACTGCTCTCGCTCGGGCTTCCGCTCGACGGAGCCTGCGAGCCGGTGCCGCCCTTGTTCCCGTCCCCGCTGCATGCGGCCAATAACAAACCCAGCGTCAAAACGAGCGATAAACAGATGGTGACCGATTTCCTTTTCATTTCGAAAGACCTCCCAGAAATGAGTTGAAAACCCACAATACCACGTTGTTTTTTACTGGTTGTATTCGCTTACATGTAGGATTATGTGGTTTTGTGATTTCATTTTCCATTAAAGACCACATAATGTCAACCCTATTTTGTTTAAAAATCCAAATTCAGTGCGATTTCAACCTCCGCTTCCTTCTATTCCCTCCCGGACGTTTGTCCCGTCCATGCGACGGCGGCCTCCCGCCGCGTCATCGACAGCTTCTTCGCTAGCGCGGCGACTCCGCATGCCGAGGCCGCCGGGATCGGCGAAAGGCTTTTGCTCAAGCGCAGCCGCCGCTCGCCGGTGCGAGAAAAAGCCCCCTTTTCAAACGAAAAGCGCCCCTTAGAGCTCATCGGAATAACCAGGGGTTTTTCCAACGTCTGTTCTAAGGGGTGCGCTTCGGAGCGCTCATGACGCTCATCTTCGCTTTCAGGGTGCTGGCCTCCGTGCGATTAACGGCCGGCCTTCGCCGCCGCGTAGCGGTTGACCGGCACCTTCAGGCCCAGGTTGCCGCGCAGCGTATCCGACTCGTACTCGGTGCGGTAGATGCCGCGCTCCTGAAGCAGCGGGACGACGAGCTCGACGAAGTCGTTCAAGCCGCTCGGGAGCTGGGAGTGGATGATGAAGCCGTCCGCTCCTTCCTCTTCGTGCCACTGTTGAATCAGATTCGCGACATGCTCGGGCGTGCCGACGAACGGTCCGCGCGGCGTCGCCGAACGCAGCGCCGCCTGGCGCAGCGTGAGTCCCTGCTCGCGGGCCTGCTTCTTGATTTTGTCCGTGCCGCTGCGGAAGCTGTTGCTGCCCAGATCGCCGATGTCCGGGAACGGCTCGTCGAGCGGGTATTGCGAGAAGTCGTGATGCTCGAAGAAGCGGCCGAGATAGTCGAGCGCCTTCTCGATGCTGACGAGACTCGCGATCTCCTCGTATTTGCGGTCGGCTTCCGCCTGCGTCCGGCCGATGATCGGCGAGATGCCCGGCAGGATGACGATGTCGTCCGCCTCGCGGCCGTAACCGATCGCCCGCGTCTTCACGTCCTTGTAGAACGCCCGGGCCTCCTCCAGCGTCTCGTGCCCGGTGAAGACGGCGTCGGCGCCTTTGGCCGCGAGGTTTTTGCCGCTTTCCGAGGAGCCCGCCTGAAACACGACCGGCTGCCCCTGCTTGGAGCGCGCGATGTTCAGCGGCCCTTCCACGCTGAAGTAGGCTCCCTTGTGATTCAGCCGGTGCAGCTTCGAAGGATCGAAGAAGACGCCGGATTCCTTGTTGCGGACGAAAGCGTCGTCCTCCCAGGAATCCCACAGCCCCCTCGTCACCTCCAGATGCTCCTCGGCGATTTTATATCGTTCGTCATGCGTCGGATGCTCCCGCTTGCCGAAGTTGCGGGCGGAGCCTTCGAGCGGCGAAGTGACGAGATTCCAGCCTGCGCGGCCGCCGCTCAGATGATCGAGGGAGGCGAACTGGCGCGCCACCGTGAACGGCTCGCTGTACGAGGTCGACAAAGTGCCGACGAGACCGATGCGGCTCGTGACCGAAGCCAGCGAGGAAAGCAGCGTCAGCGGCTCGAAGCGGTTCAGGAAGTGCGGGATCGATTTCTCGGTAATGTAGAGACCGTCCGCGATAAAGACGAGATCGAATTTGCCGGCTTCGGCAACCTGCGCTTGCTGCTTGTAAAACGGAAAGCTGACGCTGGCGTCCGCCGGCACCTCGGGATGCCTCCACCCGGCGATGTTGCCTCCCACTCCGTGAATAATCGCTCCGAATTTGATTTTCTTGCGTTGCCCCATATCCGATTCCTCCCTCGATTGGATGATCTTATACGTTCAGAAGCGCCGTATCCGACAGCTTCAGACGATAGCTTTTGACCAGCACGGAGCCGTTGTGGAACTCCTTGTCGTACGCCCGCTCGAAGCCGAGCCGCTCGTACAGCCTGACCGCCGAATCCATCATGTCCGACGTGTGCAGATGCAGCGTATCCGCTCCCCATTCCTTAATGAGCCGGACGCTCCCGCGGATCAGCTCCGTGGCGATTCCGTTCCCTCGCGCGCTCGGCAGAACGCCCAGCAGGCGAATGACCGGGTTGCGAATCTCGAGCTGCGGCATGCCGTAGGCGGCGTCCGACGATTCGTAGATAAAGACGCTGCCGACCAGTTCGCCGTCCAGCTCGGCCACCAGCCTCGCTTTGGTCGTGGGAGCGTCGACGGCTTCCACGATGCTAATCTTGTATTGCGCCCACTTTTCGGGCGACAGCGACTCTTCGTACTGGCCGTACGCCCCTAGTAGCACGTTCAGGACCGCTTCGCGCTCCCGCTCCTCCGCATGTCGAACGATCAATTGGTTGCTCGCCATTTTCTCCACCTGCTTTCTGCGTTAAAAATGTGCTTTGTCGCCCCTTCAGAATGCGCCGCTCGACTCTCGTGCCCTTTTCTCCCCCTGCTTGATTCGTTCGATCTGTCCGAGATGGTGATGGACGTGGTCGATGAACGCCTGCGCGATGGCCGCGACCGTCACGGTCTGCCCCTTGAAGCTCACGCCGGATTTGTTCCAATCTTCGGGAGACAACCGCCGGAACAGCAAGCTGTTGTAGAGAAGCAGCGCCCGGAATACGTCCAGCGCGTCCGCCGCCTTCGCCGCGTTCGCCCGCTGTCCGGACACCCATTCGTCCTGGGCGAACGCCGGCAGGCGAGCTTCCGAGCCGGCCAGCACCTCGCGAAGGCGGAAGGAAACGACGAGGTTATGATCCGCCAAATGCGTCAGCACCTCCGTCACGCTCCACGACTTCTCAGACGCTTTCCAGACGAGCTGCTCGTCGGACAAGCCGGCTATCGCCTCCTGCAAAAGATCGTGAGTCCGAACATAATTTTCGATGGATACCGGAGTTTGACTCATGGATAATACGCCTCCTTAGGAATGATGAATCAGGCTCGGCCGGGCAGGGAGAACCGCGTCGCGGAAAACCGACCGATATTCTGCCCCCATCTGCCCAGTTCGATCTGGTTGGCCAGAAGCTCGATGCGCGTTACGAAGGCGTTCGTCAGCAGCTTCGCGCCGGCCTGCAGCGCCAGCTTCCGGAAGGCGGCCACGCACTTATCGCTGTACAGCAGCCCCGCTTCCGGCTCGTACATCGCCCGGTAGTCATCGGGCAGACGCACGGCCGGCCAGCGTTCGCGCACCTGCTCCGCGCTCAGCTCCTCGAACGGAACGCCCAGTTCGGCCGAATACTGGAATCGGTCCCTGTAGGCATAGGCGGAAGGACCGAACAGGTTCAGCACGCCCGTTCTCTCCAGCAGCCTCTCCCCGGAGGCGTCCTCCAGCTCCTGCCACAGCTCGTCGGCGCGCAGGGCAAGCTTCACGTAATCCGTTCCTCCGCTGTATACGTGCCGGATGAGCCGCGTGTCGCCGTGATGGCTGCCGTGCGCGTGCGGCGGATCGAATGCGTCGATGAGCAGCGTCCTGAGTCCCCTTCGAGCCAGCTCGTAGCCCGCGCTCATCCCCATCGATCCTGCGCCGGCGATAATGACGTCGTAAAGTTGGCGCATGGCGGCCCCCCCTACTCCGACAACCGGACAAGGGCGTCGACGGCGAGAGAGGCGAAGAAAGACGCCCCGACCGGAAGCGCGCGCTCGTCGACGTCGAAGGCCGGATGGTGCCATTCCTGCGGCCCCGAAGCGCCGAGGAAAAAGAAGCTGCCCGGTACATGCCGCAAATAGTAGGAGAAGTCCTCTCCGGCAGGCGAAGGCGTCGGCTCCACGACCTGCAAGCCGAGCGCCTCCGCCGTCCGCGCCGACTGCTCGGCCCACACCGGATCGTTGACGACGGCCGGCGGACCGTCCAGCCAGCGAACCGTCGCCTCCGCGCCCAGCGCCGCGCCGACGCCGGTAACGATCTGCTCGAAGCGCTCGCGCACCTTCGTCCGCACCTTCTCGTCGAACGTACGCAGGGTGCCGTCGAATACGGCCTGGTCGGCGATGACGTTCCAGGCGGTGCCGCTGCTGAGCCGCGTCACGCTGACGACGGCGCCGTCCAGCGCGCCGACGTTGCGGCTGACGATCGATTGCAGCGCGGTAATGATATGCGCGGAGGCGACGATCGGGTCGATGCCCGCCTCCGGCACGGCGGCGTGCGTCCCGACCCCTTTCACCTCGACGATGAAGCCGTCTGCGGCGGCCATGAGCGGCCCGGCTTTGATGCCGATCGTGCCGACCGGCAGGTCCGGCTTGTTGTGCAGGCCGAAAATCGCGCCTACGCCCTCCAGCGCGCCGCTCGCAATCACCTGGGCTGCGCCCTTGGCCTTCTCCTCGGCCGGCTGGAACAGGAAGCGGACCGTCCCCTTCAGCTCGGCTTCCCGCTGCTTCAGCAGCAGAGCGGCGCCCAGAACGGCGGCCGTATGGAAATCGTGTCCGCAGGCGTGCATTTTGCCGGGAATGCGGGAGGCGAACGGCAGTCCGGTCTCCTCCTGCACGGGCAGCGCGTCGATGTCGGCTCTGATGGCGACGATCGGGCCTCCCCGTCCGACTTCGGCGACGACGCCGGTGCGAAGAGGATAGTCCGCGATGCGGATGCCCGCTTCGCTCAGCCAGCCCCGGATCGCGTCTGTCGTCTCGAATTCTTCATGGGACAATTCCGGACGGGCATGCAGCTGACGCCGGATGGCGACTAATTGTTCGAATAGCGGCTCGGCCGCGAGTGTACGCATCGTATCCATCCCTTCTTGCTCCCCTGTTCGCTCGAAACCGAGTCGTTCTTTCTTACGCGGGCTGCTCCTCGAACGCCTCCTTCAGCAAACGGAGCGATCGCACCCGCTTCTCGAAATCGGGGATGATCGTCGTAAAGATCAATTCGTCCACTCCGTAGCTCTGCTGAAGCTCCCGCAGCCTGCGGCGCACCGTCTCCTTCGTGCCTTTCGTAATGTCGGCGTCGCGAACTTCCGCCGTATACGTCTCGCCGGCCTGCCGCGCGAATTCCTCGGCCTGCTCCAGCGAGCCTACGTTGACGGTTTTGCCGCTGGCCAGCGTCACGCGGACGCTCTTGAAATGGCCGGCGAGCTCCGCCGCCTCCTCTTCCGTGTCCGCCGCGATGACGGAGAGGCCGAGCAGCGTGCGGGGCTGCCCGCCCCTGGCCCGGTTAAAGCTTCTGCGGTACAGGTCGAACGCCTCGCGAGCGGCGGCCGGGTCGTTGTTGATGAAGAGCGCGAACGCATAAG
Source organism: Cohnella hongkongensis (assembly GCF_042654645.1). Taxonomy (NCBI): domain Bacteria; kingdom Bacillati; phylum Bacillota; class Bacilli; order Caryophanales; family Paenibacillaceae; genus Cohnella; species Cohnella hongkongensis. The sequence continues at coordinate 93,242 of NZ_JBHSEP010000010.1, forward strand.
GATAGCCACGCTCCGCAGCCAGCTTCGCGCTGGCTGCGCTCGTTCCGAGCAAGTACACGTCCGCTGGCTGCGCAGGCAGAGGATTCGCCTGCAATCCGGCCAGCGGCTCGCCTTCGGCGACCGGACCGTGCAAATATTGTTCAAGCTCGGACAGCTTCTCCTCCAGCGACTCCGGCTCGGCGACGCCCTTCTGCAGCGCCTTCGTCGAACGCGGCAGCCCGCCGGGCGCGCGTCCGATGCCAAGGTCGACCCTTCCCGGGGCAAGCGAGGCGAGTACGTTAAAGTTTTCGGCCACCTTGTAAGGACTGTAATGCTGCAGCATCACGCCCCCGGAACCGACGCGGATCTTATCCGTGAGGGCCAGCAAATGAGAGATCAGCACCTCCGGAGAAGCGCCCGCCATCTGAGGGGAGTCGTGGTGCTCGGACACCCAGAAGCGCTCGTAGCCGAGCTCTTCCGCGATTTGCGCCAAGCGGATCGTATTGCCGAGCGCTTCGGAAGGCGTCTGCCCGGGGAACACGATGCTCTGATCCAGAATACCGAGTTTAAGCGTCATCTCTATCTCTCCAATCTCTTTCTTTAGATCGAATACGCGCTGTCCGAAGTGAACCGTGCCAGAAACTGCCGCGTCCGCTCTTCCTTCGGCGACTGGAAAATCGTCCTCGGCGGCCCTTCTTCGACGACGGCCCCTCCTTCCATGAACACGATATGGTTCGCCACCTCTTGGGCGAAGCTCATCTCGTGGGTGACGATAATCATCGTGATGCCTTCCCGGGCGATTTTGCGGATGACGGCAAGCACTTCTCCGACCCATTCCGGATCGAGAGCCGAAGTCGGTTCGTCGAACAAAATGACTTCGGGGTTGAGCGCGAGCGCCCGGGCGATGCCGACGCGCTGCTGCTGTCCGCCGGACAGCCGGCTCGGATACACGTCCAGCTTGTCGCCGAGTCCGACCTTCTCCAGCAGCTCGACGCTTCTTTGACGCGCCTCCGCCTTCGGCAGCCTTTTGACGACGACGAGCCCTTCCATCACGTTCTCCAGCGCCGTTTTGTGCCGGAACAGGTTGTACTGCTGGAACACCATCGCCGTTTTGCGCCTGAGCGCGTGAATGTCCTTCTTGGCCGGCTTCCGGCAGTTGACGGCGAATTCGTCGATCGAGATTTCCCCGTCGCTCGGCTTCTCCAAGTAATTGATGCAGCGAAGCAGCGTCGTCTTGCCCGAGCCGCTCGGGCCGAGGATCGCTACGACCTCGCCTTTGTCCACGGTGAGATCGATGCCTTTAAGCACCTCGTTTTTGCCGAACGACTTGCGAATGCCCTTCAGCCTAATCATGCGACACCTCCGCGATTGTAACGGGTAACTCTTCGTTCGAGCAGCGCCGACAGCCTTTCGATCAGAACGGTCATCCCCCAGAACAAGAGAGCGGCCGCCAAGTACGCTTCGAAAAATTTCCAGTTCGTCGTCGCCACGATCTCCGCCTGTGCGTTAATGTCGACGACGGACACGGTGAAGGCGAGGGTGGAGCCGTGCAGCATGCCGATTGTGCTGTTGGCAAGGTTCGGCAGCGCGGCAGCGAACGCCTGAGGAAACACGATGCGGCGCAGCGCCTGCACAGTCGTCATTCCGACCGCGTGGGCGGCTTCCATCTGGCCTTTGTTCACCGCCAGCAGACCGGAGCGAACGACTTCCGACAAATAAGCTCCGGCGGTCATCGAGAAGGACAGGTAAGCGAAACCGATCATCGGAATTTGCGCGGACCTCAGCGGCCAATCGAACCTCTCCGCCAGTCCGTCCACAACGAGAGGAATCGCGGCGTACAGCAGCAGCAGGTGCGTCAGCATCGGCGTGCCGCGGATGACCGTCACGTAGACGGCGGCGATCCGGTGCAGCGCCGGCACTCGGTACATGCGACACAGGGCGACGAATGTTCCGATCGCCAACCCGCATAGCACCGAGACGAACGTAATTTTAAGCGTCGTCGGAACGGCGGGCAGCAAGCCGACGAACGCCGTCCAGATGAACGAGAAGTCCAGCTTCATGCCCGGGTGCCTCCTTTGCTCAGCGCGATGGCGGCGCTCGTGCGCTTCTTCAGCCATTTTTTCCCGAGGGGAACGTTCTCCGCGCTGCCGGTTTCATGCTCGTGCTTCGTCATGCGGCGCTCGACGAGCAGGAACAGCCTCTCCAGCGCGATGCTAACGATAAAGTAGATCGCAGCCAGCGCAATATACGATTCGATAAAATGCCGGGACATCGTCGGCAGCGTCTGCGCCTTCCCCGTCAGCTCCATGACCCCGAGCGTGAACGCCAGCGACGTGTCCTTCAGCGTGGCGATGACGAGATTGGCGAGAATCGGCGCCGCGATCGCCATCGCCTGGGGAAACACGATCCGCGTGAACGCCTTGAACCCGTTCATCCCGACCGCGTACGCGGCCTCGACCTGCCCCCGGTCCACCGCGGTCACCGCCGCCCGAATGCCTTCGGAGACGAAAGCGCCGCTGTGCAGGCCGTAGACGAGAATGACGAACGCGAGCACGGGAACCCTCGTCACGTCGATATGGATCAGCTTCAGCGCTTCAGGAAGTCCGTAGTAGAACAGGAACAGCTGAATCAGAATCGGAGTGCCCCGGAAAAAGGACGCGTAAACCTGGGACAGCCTCTGCAGCACGGGAACGCGATACAGCCGGGGCAGCGCGGCGAGCAGACCGAACAGGAGGCCCAGCACGATCGACGAGGCTACGATAAACAACGAGATTTGAATGTAAGGCAGCAGCTTCACGAAATATTCGAACACGTACCGGATGTCGAATTTGGCGCCCATGTTGCGGTTTCACCTCTCTGCGTGCGGACCTACTCCTCCGCGGTAAAATCCCCGCCCAGCCATTCCGTGCTCAGCTTGCCCAGCGTGCCGTCCGCCTTCAGCTCCCTGATTGCGCCGTCGATGGCGTCGGACAGCTTCTGCGCTTCCTCGTCGTTTTTGCGGAACATGAACAGGATGTCCGCTTCGGAGAGCGCCGGTCCGGTCGCTTTGAGCTTGCCTTCGGGATCGATGAGCGACAGCGCGAAGTCGGCGGCCAGCGTGGCGTCCACCCGTCCGGTAACGATCTGGTCGACCGTGTCGTTGGCGCCCCCGTTGCTGTATACCACTTTGATGGCGTTGCCGTTCTCTTTGTTGTAATTCTCGATAATTTGCGCCTGAGCGCTCGTCGCGCCCACCAGCACCTTCTTGCCTTTCAGGTCGTCGAGCGACTGCACGGAGTCGTTATCCTTGGCGACGACGATTTTGTTTCTCCAATGCGCATACGGCTCTTGGTTGAACAGATACTTCTCTTCGCGCTCAGGATTCTTCTCCATCTCGTGGGCAACGAAGTCGATTTTTTTCGTTTCGAGGCTGAGCAGCAGGCTCTTGAACTCCTGTGTCTGGAATTCGAACTCGTATTGCGGCAGACGGTTGTCAATCTCGCGCACGAGCTCGACGTCGAAGCCGGTCAGCTTGCCGTTCTCGTCGATGAAGCATACTTTCGGAAACTGCGTGCCGGTGCCGACGATGATCTTGGTCGCTTTCTCGGGCGATGTTTCTGCGCCTGTCTGATCGCCCGGGGCGGCGGCCGAATTCGGGGCCGGGGCTTCCGGCGAGGACGGGGCAGCCGCCGGGCCGCTATTGGCGCCGCAGGCGGACAACGCAAACGATAGAGCTAGTACGAGAATAGTCGGGCTTGTTTTTCTGGTCACGATAATCCCTCCGCTTTTCGGTTTCAAATCATCTTAAGCTTATAATTCCTACTGGATAAGTGAGAATTAGTGTTGGGAATAACGATATCACCTAGCCCGATGGGCCGTCAATGGATGCGGTAATAGAGATCTTCTATCGTTCCATTCAAATCTCCGATACGACATTCCGATCGGAGCTGCGGAAGGCGGCAGATCAGGTTCGGAAGGCTTGTACGGCGCGAAAGCGCGGAATGAAAAAGGGGAAGTTAGGCGATCCGTACAGGCATGCAGTTAAAACGCTTCTCCGCGACCGGAGACGGAAAAGAGGCTGCCCCGGCAGTATCCGGGACAGCCCCTCTGGGCAAAACCGATCTAGGCTTTGGAACGGGCGTCGAGCCAGACGAGCTCGTCCGCCAGCTCGTCCGAGGCGCGGTCGAGACGTTCGGCCAGCTCCTCGGCCAGCTCGAAGCCGCCGCCCTCAAGACGCTGCACCCACTGGTCGATGGCGAACACGCCGCCTACGATATTGCGGCAGCCCAGCACCGACAGCAGCGGCTTCAGCGCGTAGTCGAGGCTGAGCAGATGCGCAAGGGTGCCCCCGATGAAGAGCGGAAGCGTAATCTTCCCCTTCAGCCCCGTCTGCGGCAGAAGGTCGAGGAACGCCTTCAGAATGCCCGTGTACGACGCCTTGTAGACGGGGCTGGCGATGACGACGGCGTCGGCGGCTTCCACCTGGGCGAGCGCGGCCAGAATCGTCTCGTCCTTGAAATTCGCGTGAAGCAGCGCTTCCGCGGGGAGATCGGCTACGCGAATGTGGCCGACGTCGATGCCCTTCTCCTTCCAGTTGCTCTCTACCCGTTGAATGAGTCCGTTCAAACGAGACCCCGGCGTCGGGCTGCCGGAAATAATGACGATTCGACTCATGAGCGATTCCTCCTATTGAACGTTTAATTGCTTGCCGATGGCGATCATCTCGCTCAGGAACGGTCCGTGCTCTCCCGGACTGGAGATGATGTTCGTCTGCAGGGCGACGCCCTCCGTGCCGGGCACCCGGATCGGGAACAGTCTGCCGGCCGCAACCTCCCGCCTTACGCTCAGACCGGGCAGAAACGAGATGCCCGTCTTGCCGAGCACGAGCTGTTTGGCCATCTCCGAATTATCCGTCTGGATTCGAATGTTCGGCGGGCGGTCGAGGTTCTCGAAGATGCGATGCACCCGCAGCCAATCGAGCGCTCCGCACTCGAAGAAGACGATCGGCTGCTCGGCGAGCTGCTCCGCCGAGATCCGGTCAAGCCCGATGAACGGATGGCCCTCGTAGACGTACAAGGAAATCGGGTCCTCGTAAAATTTCACGGAATGCAGGCTGGGGTGGTTCACCCCGCGAACGAATCCGATATCGATTTCCTTGTTCAGCACCTTGTTCACGATCTCGTCGGTCACGCCCGTTACGAATTTGTAGCGGGTATTCGGAAATAGACGCTCGAGCCGCGGAAGCAGCTCCGGAACGACATAGTTGGACACGGTGACCGTGCAGCCGATCCTGATCTCCTCGGGCAGCTGTCTCTTGCGATTGACGTGCAGCTTGCCCTTCTGATAGGTCAGCAGAAGCTGCTGCGCGTAGGGCAGGAAGCGCTTGCCCTCCTCCGTCATCCGCACGCTCTTGCCTTGGCGGTCGAACAGCCTGCAGTCGAGATCGCGCTCCAGAGACTGGATGCGAGCCGTCACCGACGGTTGGGATAAGTATAACGCTTCCGCCGCTTTATTGAAACTGCCGCAATGAATGACGTAGACGAACGCTTCGACGTTCTCGATATTCATCGTCATCCCTCCAATCGTTCCGTCACCGGCCGCCCCACTTATATCCAATATAATAAATCGGAATTATCGGAATGTAAAGAACAAAGGTCTGATCTATTTTCTGAATCACGCAAGCCAAAACGCCTTCGGCGTCCTCTAGACGCAGAATCGCGTTATTGTCGGAGGGGATTCAGATCAGGATAGCGAATTGGATCCTTTCTGAAATCACGCAAAAAAAACCGCCATTCGCGGGGCGAATCGGCGGCGAAAGCCGGTCGGCCGGCTATTCGGCCTGCAGAGCTTCCGGCATGCTCGGGCAGAAGCCGGGATTCGCGGCGCTTAACCGCTCGGCGAACATCGGGTCTCTGCGCGCCAGCTCCGAGTAGTAGCCGCTTATGGCGTGGTTGCCGGGCACCGAGCCGTGGTGAAAAACAAGCCGTTCGGAGCGGCGGGCATGCTTGTAATCGTACGTTCTGCCGCTCTTGGGAAGTGTCAGCGTCAGAGGCGGCAGATAGGTGACGGGATCGAAGGCGTTATGAACTCTGAAGCTGCGCTCGACCCGGCTCTCGTAGGCTTTGACGAAAGCCGGATCCCCGACGCGGGGCGCTCCGTAGGTGTACACGACAGGCTGCCGGAACTTCGTCCCGGCCGACACGTCGAGCGCGCACAGCGTCGCCAGCGCGCCTCCGAGACTGTGGCCCGTGACGCACAGCGTCTTGTCCGAAGAAACCCGTTCCAGACACGCGAGAACGTCGCTTCTGGCGGAGCTGTAAAGCTCCGTGAAGCCGCGATGAGCTCTCCCGGCATTTTTGACGAATTTAGGCTTGATCTGGCTCGCCAGAGCGTCGGACACCCAGTCCGACGTTGTGCTCGTGCCGCGAAAAGCTACGATCGCATGCGTATCGGATTGAAGCACGAATCCGAATCTCTCGCGAATTCCGAGCAGCGACTTGGCGCGAATCTCGCCGACCGGCTCGAACGGGCGGGGAATCGCGAACTCGCCGTTCGGGTCGTTAAACTGCGCATAGCTCTGGCTGCAAGCCGCCGCCAGGAATATAGCCGTCCGATTGTCGAAACCGCCCATAGCAGCGCCCCCGTCTAAGCCTCTTGCGATAGCCTATTAACGAGGGCGCCTATTGGTGCTTATCCATGCGATCCCGGAAGGCGATTCCCGCTAGCGGTCATCGTCCTCGAGAACAATTTCCACGACGGTGTCACGCTCGTCCGGAAGCGGATAGGTGAAATGCTCCGGCTTGCCGAAGTTGAAATACGCGTCGTCCGGATACAGGGCAGCGTTCCAAGGGCGGGAGACGTACAGCTCGGCGCCGTCGGCCAGCAGCCGCGCCCGCTTGATCTTCCCGGCGAGTCCCGGCAGATTGACCGGTCCGATGCTCTCCTCGAACAGGTGCGCGTAGAGCTTGTTTCCTTTTCTCGTGTACCGGCCCCATTCCGGCTTCGGCAGATCCGCTTGTCCGCATCCGTAGATGCTGTCTCCGTTGCGGTCCATCCAGTGCCCGATCTCCTCCAAAATGTGCAGCGATTCCTCGGGAATCTCGCCTCTCGCGTTCGGACCGACGTTCAGCAGCAGGTTGCCGTTTTTGCTGACGCATTCGACCAGCTTGCGGATGACCGTCTTCGCCGACTTATAGGCTTTATCCGCGGACGAATAGCCCCAGTTATTGTTCAGCGTAATGCAAGCCTCCCAAGGAATCGATTCCCCGTTCTCGTTCAGAATGCCGCTCGGCGGGATGATCTGCTCCGGCGACGCGAAATCCCCGGAGAAGAAGTTCGGCTCGCTCGCGTAGATCGAGCCGCCCTCCTCGCCGCTCGCCTCCAGCCGGTTGTCGACGACGATGTGGGGCTGCAGCGAACGAATCATCTGCATGAGCTCGGTCGCGCGCCATTTCTCCCCGGTCATCTCGTCGTACGAAAAATCGAACCACATAACGTCCAGCTTGCCGTAATCGGTCAGCAGCTCGCGCACCTGACCGTGCATGTAGTCCAGATATCGGTCGAAGGTCGCCGGGTCCCGCTTATACGCCTCGTTGTCCCTCATCGGGTGGATGCGGTCTCCGTAAGCCGGATAGTCGGGGTGGTGCCAGTCGATCAGCGAGAAGTAAAGTCCGACCTTTAGTCCCTCCGCGCGGAAGGCTTCGAGAAACTCGCGCACGAGATCCCGTCCCGCCTTCGTCTTCGTCGACTTGTAATCGGTAAGCTTGCTGTCGAACAGACAGAAGCCGTCATGGTGCTTGGCCGTCAGCACGGCGTACTTCATGCCGGCCGCCTTGGCCGCTTTCGCCCACGCCTTCGGATCGTAGTTGACGGGATTAAATTCGTCGAAATACTTTTGATAATCCTCGTTGCTGATTTTCTCATAGCTTCTGACCCATTCGCCCCGGGCCGGAATCGCGTACAGCCCCCAATGGATGAACATGCCGAAGCGGTCGTTCAGAAACCATCTCGTTCTTTCTCGAATCTGCTCCCCGTAATTCGCCATTTTGCCAACGCCTCCTATAGGTTCGGATATCCCCAGATTACCAGCGATTTGCTATAATCAACAAGGTTGGCAATTAGCCTTTATGGGGATAGGATTAACTAATCGAGGTGACTGCAAGTGCCGTTTCGCGACCGTTCCGCGTTCTTGTCCGACCTGCTCCGCAATCTGAAGGTTCAACCGATCGACGCTTACTTGACGCGCTGCACGCCCCATTGGCGGGAGCTCGACTACGTTCCCGATTACAACAAGCTTTATTATATATGCGAAGGGGAAGGCTGGGTGAAAATCGGCGACGCCGAGTACGATCCGAAGCCCGGACAGGTCGTCTTCATGCCCGCGAACGTCAAGCAGTCCTATTCCGTAGTCAACGACAACGCCTATCTGAAATATTGGTGCCATTTCACGGCGACGATCGGCGAATCGGATTTGTTCCAATGGTTCGACGTTCCTCATTGCATGAACGTTCGGCAGCATGAACGGTGGAAGGTTTTGTTCGCCGAGCTGGCCGCCCTGCATACGGACGCCGGGTTCCTCTCGCGCATTCGGGAGAAGGCCGTCATGCTGGAGCTCGTCGCGCTGTTCCTGACGGAGGCCGATACGGCCATCCGGATGCTTCCCGGACGGGCCGCGGACGTCCGGCGCCTCGACCAGATCGAGAAGTATATCGACGAGCATCTGGCCGAGCCCGTGACGCTGGAGCAGCTCGCGAAGCACGTTCATCTGCATCCGAATTATCTCGTTCGCTATTTCAACAAGCAGTTCGCGGTTTCGCCGCTGAAATATTTAAATCGCAGAAGAATGCAAAAAGCGAGGGAGCTGCTTCGCTCCACCTCGCTTTCCATTAAAGAAATAGCCGAACAGGTCGGGTACCCCGACACGAACCATTTCGCCAAGGCGTTCCGCCGGGAGAACAGCTGCAGTCCGACGGAATACCGGCTGCGGCGCTTCTAGCGACCGGAGACCGGAGACCGGGGCCGCCGACGAGACGACTGCAGCTGCCGTCGGCGTTCGACGCCGCCCGGAGCCGACGGCCTGAAGGCCTCGGCCTATGCCGACGCCCGGGAATCGGCCGCCTGCTGCAGCACCCGCACCTTCTTGCCCTTGCCCTCCAGACGAACGACGATCTTATCCAGCGTCTTCCTGGCCGTGTGATCCCACACTTGGCTGGCGGTCAGATCCAGACAGACGTTCGGGGCTTCGTCGTTGAAGTCGATCCGGTCCATCAGCTTGTCGCTGGACACGAAGAACAGCTGGCCGCTGACGCGGTAGACGCGCTCCTCTCCGTTCCATTCGTCGCGGATGTCGAGTCGGGTCGCCGAACGATACGCATAGAGGAGCGCGCTCAGCAGGACGCCGACGATGACGCCGATCGCCAGATCGTGGGTTACGACAACGATCGCTACGGTGACGAGCATAATGAACGTATGGGCGGCCGGCTTGCTCCTGATGCTGCGCAAGTAGCTCCAGTCGAAAATTTCGATGCAGACCATCATCATAACCCCGACGAGGGCAGCCATCGGAATCGCGTTCAGCACGTCCTCCAGCACGAACACGAGAAGCAGCAGCGCCAGCGCCGCGACGAGCGTGGACAGCCGGCCCCGTCCGCCGACCTTGACGTTGATCGCGGATTCGGCGATCAGCGCGCAGCCGGCCATGCCTCCGAAGAAGCCGGTCACCGTATTGGCGATGCCTTGGCCCTTCAGCTCCTTGTCCTTGCTCGTTTTCTCCTCGGTCATCTCGTCGACGATCGTCTGGGTCAGCAGCGTCTCCGAGTACCCGACGACCGCCAGCGAGAATGCGGTCGGCAGCAAAATCCACAGCGTCTCCCAAGTCAAGGGGATGCCCGGAAGATGGAACATCGGGATCGCCGGCTCGATCGTCGCCACGTCTCCCACCGTATCCAGCCCCATCTGACCGGCGAACACCGCCAGCGTCATAACGCCTACGGCGACCAGCGGAGACGGGATCGCCTTCGTCAGCCTGGGAAACAGGTAGATGATCGCCAGCGTCGCCCCGACCATCGCGTACATCTGCCAGGATTGCCCGTCGAAGTAGCGAAGCTGGGACAGAAAAATCAAAATCGCCAGCGAATTGATGAATCCGGTAATGACGGAATGAGGAACGAAGCTCATCCATCTTCCCATCTTCAGCGCGCCCATCGCGAACTGAAGAATGCCGGTCAGAATGGTGGCGGCGAACAGATACTCCACCCCGTGCTGGGCCACGAGAGCCGTCATCAGCACGGCCATGGAGCCGGCGGTGGACGACACCATCGCCGGACGACCGCCGAAAATCGAGATCAGCACGAGAATGCAGATCGTCGAATAGATGCTGATCATCGGGTTGACGCCGGCGATGAACGCGAACGCCAGAGAATCCGGAATGAGCGCCAGCACTGTCGTGATACCGGCCAGTACGTCCGCTCTTATGTTGGAAAACCACGTTGTCTTTAATCGGTGTAGCATGTCGGTTTCTTCTCCAGCTCCTTCTCTTGCTGCTCTACAACGCACCTTGTCGATGATACACCGCATTGTCCCGGTCGTCCAGAGAGAAAAATAAAAAAAGGGGCCTGACAGCCCCTATTCCGGATGGTCGTCTTTCGATTTGGCCAGCGACTTGTCGTGCTCCCACTTCTCGATCCAGCCGCCGATCCGGACGAGCACGAACATCACGGCGATCGTGAACAGCACGATGCCGTAGAAGCCGGCTCCGATGCCGATGCCCACTCCGCCGGCGAACAGAATCATCGACGCGGACGTCAATCCTTTCACCTCAAAGCCGGATTTCATAATGAGGCCCGCTCCGAGGAAGCCGAGCCCCGTCACGATCTGGGCAGTCAGGCGCATCGGGTCCATCATCGTCCGGTCGTGCAGATGACTGTACACCTCCACGCTTTCGATCGACACGATCGTAATCAACGAGCAGGCCGCCGTCACGAACGTGAACGTCTTGACCCCGGCCGGCTTGTTCTTGTGCGTTCTGTCAAAGCCGATCAGCAAACCTAAAACGGCGCTGAACAGAATGCGGAAGTACAGCTCGTATTCCGCGAAGAACGCGGATACGTAATCTCCGATTTGTTCCAATCGTCCCCATCCCTTTCTCTATGCGGGAACCGTCAGCTTCAGACCGGCAAGCAGGAGTGGCGAACGATGATCGAGCTGTCTACGATCCAATTGCGCGAATACTCTCCCTCGAGAACGCCCAGCTGATGCATAAGCAGCCGGACGGCCCGGACCCCCAGCTCGGAGGGCTGAAGATCCATCCCCGTCAGAGACGGCGTCGTCTGGTGCATCATCGACTGATCGCCGCATATGACGAACATCGAGATGTCCTCCGGCACGCGCAGGCCCGCATCCTTGATCGCATTCATGGCGCTGAGAGCGGTTCGGTCGTCGTCCGCGATCACCGCCGTCACCTTCTGCTTTAACGTGCCCAGCGCATGCGCGACTTCATCGTAACCGTATTTGATGTACGCGTCCGAATGAAGCGGCGGCTTATAATGAACCATCGCCGGCAGCGGCTCGATCCCGCGCTCCCGAAGCGCCTCCTCGAAAGCCTGCTTCCGCTCGGCGGCGACTGTCATCCGCTTCCCGGCATTTAAGAATAAAATATCGCGATGCCCCAGACTCGTCAAGTATTCGACGATATCGCGAAGGATTCGCTCGTTGTCGTTGTTGACCGTCAGCCCGTCCTCAACGTCGGCGTTCATGATCTTGCCCACCGTGACGAAGGGGATCTGGTGCCGATGAAGCATCTCGATTCGCTCGTCCTCCTCCGTCGGACCGAGCACGATCGCACCGTCGATCGGATAGCTGGCCAGCGTCGGCGTCTGGACTTCCTTCGTCGAGATCATGTCCAGCAGCACCCGGTATCCGAAGGTGGAGGCTTCCAGAATGACGCCGTTGATGAACTGGGTGTGGAACGAGCTGAAGAAGAAATTGCCGTGAGGCACCGTCAGCCCGATCGCCATCGTCTTTTTCGTGACGAGGCTGCGCGCGATATGATTCGGCACGTAATTCAATTCCCGGGAAGCTTTTAATACCCGCTCCGTCACTTTCTTGCTCGTCGGTCTCTTCTGACTGAAGACGTTCGAGACCGTACCTTTGGAAACGCCCGCCTTGCGGGCGACGTCGTCAATCTTGGCCATCGTTTCCCTTACATCCTCTCAACCCGCATCGGCAATCCGTTCGTTCAGCGACTCCGCCAGATCGACAAGCTCCAGCGGACTGCCGATCGTATATTGCGGCACTTCCCACTCGTCGGCCGGCATCTTCGGATACCGGGGGGTCCAGCTTAGAAATACGCTCGTAATGCCCAGTTGATTCGCGCCGCGAATGTCTCGGCTCAGATTGTTGCCGACCATAATGATTCGCGAGCGATCCTCGTCGGTCAAATCCATCGCCCCGATCGCCGCCTTGAACATGCGCGGGCTCGGCTTGGAAGCTTTGATCGTCTCCGAGTAGATCAACGTCTCGAAGCAATCGTACAGACCGTTGCCGGTCAGCAGATTTTTGAACGACTGGGCCGTTCCGTCGGCGACGATCGCCAATCTGTAGCCCCGTTCCGCCAGCGTCTTGACCGCCACGTCGGCCCCCGGAATGACGTCGCCGCGAACGACCGTCCCTTCCTCGTCCCGGATCTCGGTTCCTTCGTCTATAATCGTATCTCCGCAGTCCATGAAAATAATTAAACGTTTCGGCTTGGCCTCAGACGGACTTGGCTTGTTCATGTCGTACCCCTCTCAAGTTGAGTTGTTCGGCGTAGTGGCAGGCGGCGAAGTGCCGCTCCCCGACCTCGCGAAGCTCCGGCGCCTCGCGGGCGCATCTCTCCGTTCGATACGCGCACCTCGGATGAAAGTGGCAGCCGCTGGGCGGATTGGCCGGATTCGGCACTTCCCCTTCCAGAATGATTCGATCCTTCTTCAGGTCGGGGTCGGGCTGAGGCACGGCCGACATGAGCGCCTCCGTATAGGGATGCCTCGGCCGGGCGAACATCGACTCGGACGAGGCCAGCTCTACGATTTTGCCCAGGTGCATGACCGCTACCCGATCCGAGATGTTCTGAACGATGGACAGATCGTGCGAGATGAAAATATACGTAATTCGATATTGCTCCTGCAGATCCTTGAGCAGATTGACGATCTGCGCCTGGATCGAGACGTCGAGGGCGGATACCGCCTCGTCGCATACGATCAGCCTAGGCTGCGTAATGAGCGCCCGGGCGATTGCGATCCGCTGTCTCTGCCCTCCGGAGAAAGCGTGCGGATAACGCTGCAGATAGCTTGCGTCTAGTCCGGTCTGACTTGCGATTGCCGTTACTTTATCATCGATTTCGTTTTTTTTCAATTTGAAGTTGGCAACGAGCGGCTCGGCGATAATATCGTATACGCTCATCCGCGGGCTCAGGGAAGAGTACGGGTCCTGAAAAATCATCTGGATGTCTCTGCGGTATTTTCTCAGGTCGGCGCCCTTCAGCTTGAGAAAATCGACGGTATCTCCCTCGGACGCGTAATAGTTGACTTCGCCGGAGGAAGCCGGCATCCCTCTGACGAGGCATCGGCCGAGCGTCGTTTTGCCGCAGCCGGACTCCCCGACGATGCTCAGCGTCTCCCCCTCGAACAGCCGGAACGATACGTCGTGCAGCACTTGAACCCGGTTGGGTCTGGACCACAGCGATTTCTTGGATTTCACTTCGAAGCTCTTGCTCAGACGAACGACGTCGAGAATGGATCTGGTCATGACGATTCCCCTTCTTCGCGGTCGGCGTACAGGAAGCACCTGACCGTATGTTCGTCGGATATCGAGGTGGTCGGTACCGCCTTCGCGTTGCATACCCCTTCGATCCGGTCCTTGCAGCGGTCGTAGAAGCCGCACATCGGCGGCATGTCGATCGGCGCCGGCACGGAGCCTTCGATCGATTCGAGCCGGGCGCCCTTCTCCCCGCCCAGCCGCGGCATCGACTTCAGCAGCCCTTTCGTGTACGGATGCTTGGGATTGCGGAAAAGCTCCTTCACCGGCGCCTGCTCGACGATCTTGCCCAAGTACATGACCGCCACCTCGTCGCACATCTCCGCGATAATGCCCAGATCGTGCGTGACGAGCAGAATCGCCATGCCGAACTCACGTTGAAGAGACTGCATCAGCTCCAGCACCTGCGCCTGGATCGTCACGTCGAGCGCCGTCGTCGGTTCGTCGGCGATCAGCAGCTCCGGGTTGCACGAGAGCGCCATCGAGATCATCGCCCGCTGGCGCATTCCCCCCGAGAACTCGTGCGGATATTGGTCGAAGCGCTTCTCCTGATCGGATATGCCGACCTTGCCCAGCATCTCCAGCGCGATTTTTTTTGCATCCTTCTTGTTTTTCGTACGGTGGGTCAGTATCGCTTCCATAATCTGATTGCCGATCGTATACATCGGCGAGAACGCGGTCATCGGCTCCTGGAAGATCATCGCGATCTTGCGGCCGCGAATGGAACGAATCCGCTTGCCCTTCGGGTCTAGCGACAGCAGATCGAGGCGCGAATCGGCTTCGTCGTCGTACACGATGCTGCCCGTCGTCTCGCATTCCTTCGGATTGATGCCGATAATCGCCCGGCTCGTCAAGCTCTTGCCGCAGCCGGACTCTCCGACGAGCCCGAGCGTCCGGCCCCGCTTAATCTCGAAATCCACGCCGTCCACCGCATGCATGATGCCGTTCTCCATCCGAATGCGAATCTTCAGATCCCGCACGGACAGCAGAGGCTGCTCGCCTGGGGCGGTCTGCGCGGCTTGCGCCGTATGAGTCGTCATGCTATCCCCTCGCTTGTCATAGAATCGGCTATTTCTTGTACGGATCGGCCGCATCCCTTAATCCGTCTCCCAGAAAGTTATACGCCAGCACGGTTAGAACGACGAACCCCAGCGGTATCAGCTTCCACGGATACAGGGCGACGTTCTCGATCTTCTGAGCCTCCTGCAGCAGCACGCCCCAGCTCGTCGCGGGAGAGCGTATCCCGAGCCCGAGAAAGCTCATCGCCGTCTCCCCGAGAATCATGCTCGGAATCGCCAGCGTCGCGGCCACGACCAAATAGCTGAGAAAGCCGGGAAGCAGATGCTTAACGATGATTTTCGTATTGCCGACCCCGGCGATCTTCGCGGCGACGACGTAATCCTCGTTTTTGAGCGAGATAAACTTCCCGCGCACGACTCGGGCCAGATCGGTCCAACCGATAAAAGCGAAGATGATGACGATATACAAATACATCGTGACGATCGGAACCCTCGGCGGAATGGCGGCGGACAGCGCCATCCAGAGCGGAAGCGTCGGGAACGAGCGGATAATCTCGATCATGCGCTGGATGATGGAGTCGATCCAACCTCCGAAGTAGCCGGAGGCGCCGCCGATGATCAGTCCCAGCACGAAGCTGATGCCGACGCCGACGAGAGGAATGCTCAGCGAAATCTGACTGCCGAGCACGATGCGGGAGAACAGATCCCGTCCCATCGCGTCGGTTCCGAGCAGAAACAGGCGGCCCGGCTCGTCGACGCCGAACAGATGTCTCGTCGTCGGGAACAGGCCGAGGAACTTGTATTCCTCCCCTTTCACGAAAAATCGCAGCGAATACTTTTTCTCGGTGTCGGCGACGAAGATTTTGCGCATCGTCTCGGGATCGCGGTCGGATTTCAGCTCGTAAACGAAAGGCCGGAGATGGAACTTCCCGTCCGCGTCCACGAATCGAATCATCATGGGCGACGCGTTCACGTATTTGCTGTCGTAGCTCTGCAGCCCGTAAGGCGCAATGAATTGGGCGAACAAGGCGACGGCGTACAGGAATCCCAGCACGTACAGGCTGACTCTCGCCAGCTTGTGCCGTTTGAACTTCAGATAGATGAGCCGCCACTGCGAGCTGATCTGAATATCTTTGGCCGCAGCCGGCTTGAGCGTCTCCGTCTTTGTTCTTCTGAATACGGGTATAGTTCTCATCGATTAGTTACCCCTGAACTCTGTGCGGATTTTTGGATCGAGCCATGCCAGCAAGATGTCCGAGATCAACGTTCCCAGAACGGTCAGAAGCGCCATGAACAGCAGCCACGAGCCGGCCAGATACATGTCCTGGCCGAGCAGAGCTTTGTGCATGACCGGTCCCTGGATCGGCAGGTTCAGCACGATGGCCGTAATCGTCGATCCCGTGAAGATCGAGGACAGCGACCAGCCGAACGTGCTCACAATCGGATTCAGGGCGGCCCTCGTCGGATATTTGAACAATATTTTCATCTCCGAAAGCCCCTTCGCTCTCGCCGTCACGACGTTGGGCTTGTTCATCTCGTCCAGCATCTGGCCCCTCATGACGCGGATCAGATCCGCCGTGCTGGCGAGACCGATGACGATGACGGGAATGACGAGATGCTTGAGCAGATCCATCAGCTTGGCCATCGACCACGGAGCGTTGACGTATTCGTTGGAAAACAGACCGAGCAGCGGATCGCCGAACCAGGTATAAGAAAGGTACATCAGGATGATCGCCAGCAGGAAGTTGGGCGTCGCCATTCCCAGGAAGCTGATCCCGGAGAACACGTAGTCTCCGACGGAATATTGCTTGACGGCGGTGTAGATTCCGATCGGAATCGCCACCAAATATTGAAACACCATCGTGACCAGGGATACGACGAGCGTCAGCCCCATATACTGCTTGACCACATCGATGACCGGCTTGTTGTAGTTGAAGGAAAAGCCAAAATCGCCGTGCAGCAAAATCTTCTTGATCCAGATGACGTACTGCTCGTAGACCGGCCGGTCCAGTCCCAGGTTCGCCCTCATCCGATCCATGTCTTCCTGAGTCATCACTTCGCCCGCAGCGGTCATCTGCGCCGAGTAGCTGGATACGTAATCGCCGGGAGGAAGCTGGATGATATAAAAAACAATGAAGGAGATAAACAGGATGACCGGGATCGCCATCAGGATTCTCTTAATGGTATATTGAAGCATCCGTACCCCTCCCTTGCTGTTGGAACCCGCGGGAACGCGACAACGGGGAATAGCCATTCCCCGCTGCCGTCTGCGATGTCAAATCAGCTTCGTTATTTGAGGAAAAATTGCGCCGGATGAGCGTGGCCCAGCGTGCGGTATTCGTCGACCCAGACCAGATCGGACGGAATGTTGTGCATGTTGTTCGCCGCGACCAGCAGAATCGGGGTCGGTCCGGCGTAGCCGATCACCCATTGATTTTTCATATGAATCTGGTAAATCTCGTTGGCGAGCTGGTTGATCTCGTCGGCGCTCTTGCTCGCTTTGATCTTGTTCCAGATGTTGAGAATCTCGGCGACGTCGCCATCCGGCTTCACGCCCTCGGCGCCGCCCGATTGGGAATACAGGCCGTAGTGGCCGAACCACGGCGTAATGATGCGCAGCGGCACCAGCGTGTCCGGACGGAACGCCACATTCGCGACAGAGATGTTCTCCGTATGGATCGGAACTTCGTTCGCGTACTTCAAGTCGAAGAGCGCACCGCCGTCCACCAGCTTAATGTCCGTTTTCAGCCCGAGATCCTCCAAATACTTTTTGAGCAGCTCGAGGAACGTGTTTTTGTTCGGATCGGACTCGTAAATGGTGAGCGTCAGATCCGAGCCGTCGGAGAACGTCCGGAAGTTGTTCCGGTCTCTCTGCGTCAATCCGATCTCGTCCAGCAGCCGATTGGCGCGGTCCGGATCGAATTCGGCCCATTGCTGCGCCCAGCCTTCCTGATAGCCGACGACCCCCTCCGGCACCGAAGCCTGAATCGGCTCGGCCAAGCCGTTCGTTACGATGTCCGACACCTCCATGCGATTGACCCCGATGGAGATCGCTTCGCGGAAACGGATGTCCTGGAACAGCTGGCGCAGATTCGGATCCTTCGTCGTCTGGTTTAGCTGGATGCCCGCGCTGGACCAGGTCGGCTGCGTCCAAGTGATGACGCGGAAGCTGCCCTTCTTCTCGTTCTCCTTTAATACGGTAAAATCGCTCGCGTCGAACGTGCCGAAATTGTACTCGCCCGACAGCGTGCCGAGCAGCTTCTGGCTCGGGTCCTGAATTTTGGTCTGGACAATGCGGTCCATATAAGGAAGCTGCTGTCCCGCTTCGTCGGTTTTCCAATAATAAGGATTGCGCTCCAGAATGAACTGGTCGCTATTCGCGTCGGTCTTGGCGACCCAAGGACGCAGCGTCGGAATTTGCGGGTAGAGCCAGAAGTAGTACCCGGTCTCTACGAGGAACTGCTTCGGATCCTCATAGCCCCATTGCTTCGTCATTTCGAGCGTCTTGGCGTCGCCCACGAATTCCGGCAAAATCGTCTTGTGAAAGTGCGCCGGAGCGAAAAACCACTTGTTGTCGATAGCGACCCGCTCCAGAAACTGCACGCTCGGATACTTGTGGGTTACGGTGAACGTGTAATCGTCGACCTTCTTCACTTCCGCCAGCGCTCTTTCTCCTGTATCCGGGTCTACGGAGTAGTAAGCATCGTAGATCTTTTTCCCGAACGTCTCCTTCGTCAGCATGTGCTCCCAGTAGAACAGCACGTCGTCGGCCGTGAACGGCATTCCGTCCGACCACTTCATGCCTTCCCGAAGATGAATCGTAAAGACGGTGTAATCCTCGTTCACCTCGTAGCCCTTGGCTACGTTCGGCTCCACCCGGTTCCCTTCCTTGTTGAAGCGGAAGAGCGCCTCCTCGGTAATCATCCCGATGCCCCACTTGTCGTCGGGCCCTCTCCACGACATTTTCCAGTCGCCGCCGTACTGCCCGATCTCTTCGACGACGGGCTCGATCATAATATCGGACGGAACCGGCATGCGCTCCTCGACCGGCGGCAGCTTGCTGTCCGCCACAAGAGCGGCCAGCATCGGAGCCTCCTTCAGCCCGTCGCCGCCTTCGACGACGACCGGAGTCTCCCTGGCCTCCGACGTCTCAACCGCCGTCTTCGTCTCGGCGGGCTGGGCCGCATGGTTGTTCGTGCAGCCTACAGCCGCCAAAATAACGCACAGTAACAGTACCCATAACGATTGACTTCTTTTCAAGGTAACCCCTCCAGAAATGAATTTCGAAAGATCAGTTCCTTGCTTGCGGCGTCCCCGCCGTCGAGCCACCTCCCGGAGCAACCGGATTAAACCGGTTTAATCCAAGCGCGGCTTGACTCGCCTCACTTAGACTAACCCCCATTTGTTAAACCGGTTTAATTGTGGTGTAAAAAAAGAATCAAATCGTGGATGCCGCGCTTCTCCGTCTGAATGCAAGCCTTATGTAAGCGCTTAACATCATGTTTTGATTAGTATCATACATGGGGTTTTAACGGATTGCAAGCGTTATCTGAACGAAAAAAACGTCTTTTTTTCGGGTTTCTTACCGTTATTGGAGTCCACGGGAAACAGACCCTCGGACCCGCTCCGAAGGTCTCCGGCAGCTCGCGGCGACAGCGCCGGGCAGGCTCGCTCGCTTATGCCTCCAGCGGCCCGGTCGACTCCCGGACGATGAGGCCGGGAGGCATGACGATGCGCTGCCGGATCGAGGAGGAATCTCCGTGACCTTCTCCGCCGACCAGCAGATCGAACGCCAGCTTGACCATCTGTTCCATCGGCTGGGCGATCGTCGTCAGCGCGGGATGGGTCACCGTCGACAGAATGGTGTCGTCGAAGCCGATAATCGACAGCTGCTCCGGCACCCGAACGCCCGCCTCTCTGGCCGCCTGCAGCGCGCCGATCGCGAGCAGGTCGTTGCAGCAGAACAACGCGGACGGCCGCCCTTCTTCCCGCTCCAGCCATGCGGCCGCCGCCTCCTTGCCGGCCTTGATGCTGGAATCGCAGATAGCGATGCTTTCCTCGGGAAGCGCAATGCCGGCTTCGAACAGGGCGAAGCGGAAGCCTCTCACCCGTTCGACGCTGCTGCTGACCTCATCATGCTCGGACAGAACCGCCATCCGGGAATGACCGAGCGCCAGCAGGTGCTCGGCGGCCAGACTGCCGCCCTTGAAGTCGTCCGTCAGGACACAGTGGGCGGACACGTCGGCGGATTCCCTGGCGATCATCACGATCGGGACCGATTTCTCCGCCAGCTGCGACAGCGCCTCCCCGTTCTCCATCCCCGTTCCGATCAGCACGCCGTCCACGCTCTTCTGCTCGAGCAGTCGCAAATATTTGTCCACGCGCTCTCGGCGGTTGTCGGTGCTGCATACGATCAGGCTGTAGCCTGCCGAGTGCGCCAGATCCTCGATCGCGCGGGCGATCTCGGAGAAGAACGGATTGGAGACGTCGGGAATGAGCAGCCCGAGCGTATACGTTTTTTTGCCCATGAGGGCCGAGGCGATGACGCTCGGCTGATACTGCAGCCGCTCCATCACCTTGAAGATTTCATCCCGTTTTTTCTTGCTGACGTTGCCTTTGCCGTTGATCGCGTTGGAGACGGTCGCGATGGACACGCCCGCCTCCTTGGCGACGTCGTAGATCGTCGTCGCTTTCATAGTCAACCTCATTCATGCGGAATTTCGATCAGGGTTGACGCAAGCGCCCCCTTTCCGGTCATTATCCGACGATTTAGCGGGCAATGCAAGCCTGCCGGCTCATTTGGCCGATCCGCCGCGAGGCTGCGCCAGCCAGGCGTGATCCGGATCGTTGCAGAACTTCCACGTACGAGCAGGTCCGGCCATGACGTTAAGATAGTAGACGTCGTAGCCGGGCGGGGCGGATACAGGGTGGTAGCCTTTAGGCACGAGCACCGCTTCCCCGTTCTTTACCGCCAGCGTCTCGTCGAGCGACCGGTCGTCCGTATACACCCGCTGAATCGCGAAGCCCCGCTCGGGCCGGACTCTATAATAATAGGTTTCCTCCAGCAGAGATTCCTCCGGAAGCGCGTCCCGGTCGTGCTTGTGCGGCGGATAGCTGGACCAGTGCCCCTGCGGCGTGAACACCTCCACGACAAGCAGACTGTCGGCCGGCTTCCCCTCGGGCAAAATGTTGTGAATGAACCGCTGCGTCGCGCCCTCGCCCCTGACTTCGACGCCGACCGAATCGGGCGTAATGAGCCGGGCGGCATAGCTGCCCCGACCCGGCGCCCGGCAGACCGCCAGCTCCAGGTCGGTGACCGCCTCGACCTCGAACCGATCGTCGTTCGGGATGTAGACGGCATAGGGGGGAATTTGCTCGAACACGCTCATGCGCTTGCCGACGTTCCGCCAACTCTCCGCGAAAGTCGCCACATGCGCCCTGCCCTCCACGAGCACGAGACAGATTTCGCTGTCCCCGGTCGGCCGGACCAGCCTCTCTCCCGCCCGCAGCTGGTACGTCTCGAACCCGACGTAATCCCAGCCGGCCGATTCCGGCGTAATCGACAGCGCCGGCCGGTCTCCCCCGCTCGGAGCGTTCGGCCTTACGATCAGATGACTCATCG
This sequence comes from Cohnella hongkongensis, assembly GCF_042654645.1. Lineage (NCBI taxonomy): Bacteria > Bacillati > Bacillota > Bacilli > Caryophanales > Paenibacillaceae > Cohnella > Cohnella hongkongensis. The sequence goes on from NZ_JBHSEP010000010.1 coordinate 114,632, forward strand.
CGTCTTCTCCGCCTTTCTTCTAATTCGTTTGTCCTATTCGATCTCCGACAGCTTTACGGGTCGGCTGCTTAGCAGGGACAGCTTCGCGGCCAGCGCGATTTTCTCCGCCGCCGCTCCGTCCCGGCCGTCCACCGGAAGCTCCTCGTCCCGGACGACACAATCGACGAACCGCTCGATCTCGTCGCGATAAGCCGCCTCGTAGCGCTCCAGGAAGAAATAGAGCGGCTTGTCGCTCCATACGCCCTCCTCCGTGCTGAGCACGGCCGTGTTCGGGCGGTCGTTCGCCGTCTCCGCCGAGCCCTTGGAGCCGAACACCTCGGCCCGCTGGTCGTAGCCGTAAGACGCCTTGCGGCTGCAGTCGATGACGCCGAGCGCGCCTCCGGCAAAGCGCAAGGTGACGATCGCCGTATCCACGTCGCCGTGCCTCCCGAATGCCGGATCAATCAGCACGCCGCCCTGGGCGTACACCTCCTCCACCTCGAGACCGGTCAAATAGCGGGCCATATCGAAGTCGTGAATCATCATATCCATGAACATGCCGCCTGAGCTGCGGATGTAATCCTCCGAAGGGGGCGCGGGATCGCGGGAAGTGATTTTAACGAGCTGCACGTCACCGATCGCGCCGGCCCGCACATGCTCGCGGATGCGCCGGTAGTTGTGGTCGAACCTGCGGTTAAAGCCGACCTGCAGCTTCACCCCCGCGAGCCGCACCGCTTCGAGCGCTTCCTCCGTCTGACGGATATCCATACTGATCGGCTTCTCGCAGAATATATGCTTGCCCTGCCGCGCGGCTTCCTTAATTAACGGAACGTGCGTATCCGTCGAGGAACAGATGAATACGGCGTCGATGCTCGGATCGCCGATAATGTCGCCGCTGCTGCGGGTTACGACGGGAATGCCTCTCCGCTCCGCCCACTCGTTCAGTTCGTCGCCGGCGAACAGGTCGCCGACGGCCGCGATTTCCGTCTGCGGATGTCTCAGAAGATTGTCGGCGTGGATTTTGCCGATTCTTCCCGCTCCGATGATGCCGATTCTGATTTTCTTCATGTTCGTCTGCCATCCTTCTTAACCGCGTTGCGGCTCGCCGGCCCTACCAACGGGCGGTCACCATTTTTTTGCGGGTGTAAAATTCGACTCCGTCCGTGCCGTTCGCGTGGAGATCGCCGTAGAACGACTTCTTCCAGCCGGAGAACGGGAAGAACGCCATCGGCGCCGGAACGCCCAAGTTGATGCCGAGCATGCCCGCGTCGATCGTCTCGCGGAACTGCCGCACGCTGCTGCCGCTGTCGGTGAACAGGCAGGCGCCGTTGGCGAACTCCGAACGGTTGGCGATCCCGATCGCTTCCTCCAGCGTATCCGCGCGCATGACGGACAATACCGGGGCGAAAATCTCGTCCTTCCAGATTTTCATCCCGCAGCCGACCTGATCGAAAATCGTCGGCCCGACGAAATAGCCGTCTCCCTGCGCCGCTTCATCGCGCCGCCCGTCCCGCACGAGCACGCCGCCCTCCGCTTCGCCGGAAGCGATGTAGCCGAGCGTGCGCTGCTTATGGGAGGAGCGAATGACGGGGCCGAGGAAAGTGCCTTCCTGCAGGCCGTTGCCGATCCGCAGCTTGTCGGCGGCCGCGGTCAGCCGCTTCACCAGCTCATCGCCGACGCCGCCGACGGCGATGACGACGGCGCAGGCCATGCATCGCTCGCCCGCGGAGCCGAACGCGGCGCTGACGATTTCCTTGACGGCCAGCTCCAGGTTGGCGTCGGGCAGGACGATGGAGTGGTTTTTGGCGCCGGCGAGCGCCTGCACGCGTTTGCCGTGGGCCGAGCCGGTCTTGTAGACATATTCGGCGACCGGCTGCGAGCCGACGAACGAGATCGCCTGAATGCCCGGATGCGCCAGCAGCCCGTTCACCACGTCGCGGCCGCCGTGAACGACGTTCAGCACGCCCGCGGGCAGCCCGGCTTCATGAAACAGCTCCGCCAGCCGGTTGGCCAGCAGCGGCGTACGCTCCGACGGCTTCAGCACGAACGCGTTGCCGCAGGCGATCGCCAGCGGGAACATCCAGCACGGCACCATCATCGGAAAATTAAACGGCGTAATCCCGCCGACGACGCCGATCGGATACCGGTACATGCCCGACTCCAGATTCGACGCGATGTCGGGAAGCTGCTTGCCCATCATCAGCGACGGCGCGCCGGCGGCGAATTCGACGCATTCGATGCCGCGCTGCACTTCCCCGTACGCTTCGGCGTAGCTTTTGCCGTTCTCCTGCGTAATGAGGCGAGCCAGCTCCTCCCAATGCGCGACGAGCAGCTGCTGGTACTTGAACAAAATCCGCGCCCGGCGCGGAACCGGCGTCCGGCTCCACGTCGCGAACGCCTGTGTCGCGGCGCTCACCGCCGTATCGACATCCGCCTCTCCGGAAAGAGGCACGCGAGCCAGCACCTCCTCCGTCGCCGGATTGACGACTTCCTCATAGGCGGCAGCGCCTGACTCGACCCACTGTCCTGCGATCCAATTTTTAAGCGTTATAGTCATCGTGTTTGTTTCCCTCGCTTCCTTGAATGGCGAACGCTCGCTTGCGCTCAGCCCGCCGACATCTCGCCGCGTGCGCAGCGTTCGATATAATCCGTCACCTGCGCGGCGGTCGGCATCGCGTCCGAGCAGCTGTGGCTGGAAATGACGATGCTGGCCGCGGCGCTGCCGAATTCCATGCTTTTGGCGATCGTCCAGCCCGACAGCAGGCCGTGAATGAATCCGGCGGCGTACGAATCGCCCGCGCCGAACGTCTTGATCACCTTGGCCGGGAACGAACGCGCCCGATGCTCCTGCCCGTCCTTGCTGTACGCAATCGAGCCCTCCTTGCCGTGCTTGATAATGACGATGCCGGAGGCGAAGCCGAACCACTTGGAGGCGGTAATCCGGTCGTCATGCCCCGGGTTAGCCTCGAACTTCTCCATGCAGTCGAACTCTTCGCGCGTCCCTACGATAATGTCGCTCTTCTCCGCGACCAGATTGTAATACGCCGCCGTCTCCTCCTCCGACTGCCACGTGTACGGACGGTAATCGAGATCGAATACGACCTTCGTGCCGTGCCTGCGGGCGTAATCGACGGCGAGCAGCACCGCCTCGCGAGAAGGGCTGGCGGCCAGCGCCGTTCCCGAGACGAGCAGCGCCTTGCTTTCCGCGATCAGCGACTCGTCGACCTCGAGCGGACCGAGCTTCAAATCGGCGACGTTATCCCGGTACATCAGAATGCTGCATTCGGTCGGACTCTTGATCTCGGTAAAAGCAAGCCCGGTCACCGCGCCCGTCGCGTCGGTCACGACGTTTCGCGTCTCGATGCCTTCCTTTTCCAAGTAGCTGCGAATGAACCGGCCCATCTGATCGTCGGCGATCTTGCCGATGAACGCCGTCTTGCGCCCGAGACGGCTGACGCCGATCGCGATGTTGGCGGGAGAGCCGCCCACGTACTTCGTGAACGTCATCGTCTGCTCCATCGGCCGGTTGATCTCGTTCGCGTTCAGATCGATGCAGAGCCGGCCGATCGCTGTCAGGTCGTAGGTTCTGCCTTCGGCAAAAATCACGCTCGCCATCCTACTCGCCCTCCTTGGCCGGAAGCAAGGAGCTCAAGTAAGCGATCGCTCGCGCCGCATACTCGCGCGCCGGATGCTCCGCCGGGTCCTGCTCTCCTTCAAGCAGCGCCCAGCCGTCGTATCCTCTGGCGACCAGTTCGCAGATAATCGGACGGAAATCGATATTCCCGTCGCCGGGAACGGTGAACACTCCGCGCCGGATACAGGTGACAAAGTCCGCCTTCTCTTCCCTAGCCTGCTCCAGTCTCGGCACCCGCACGTCCTTCAGATGAATATAGGCGATCCGGCCGTAATGCTTGCGCAGCAGCGCCAGCGGGTCCGCTCCTCCATACAGCGCATGGCCGGTATCGTACAGCAGGAACACCGCCTCCGGGTCCGTCTCCGCCAGAAGCCGGTCGATCTCCTCCGGGCTCTCGATCGCCGTGCCCCCGTGATGGTGGTACGTCAGCTTCAGCTCGTATTCCCGGGCGATTCGTCCGGCGGCGTTCAGCCCTTCGGCGAGCGAAGCCCAGCCGGCGTCGTCGAGCGGGATGACCTCGCGCTCCTGCGGCGTGCGCCTCGGATCGAAATGCAGGGAGCCCCCGACCTCACACGTGCTGATTACCCGGCTGCCCATCATCCTCAGAAACTTCGCATGCTCCCGGAACGCGGCCAATTCGCTTTCCCGGTAAGCGGGATCGGAAAACAGCACCGATTTCCACTGCGAGACGAGCTGAATGTTCCGCTGCGCCAGCTCCCTTTTCAACAGCTCGATATCGGTCGGGAACTTGCGGCCCATCTCCGTCCCCGTCAGGCCGAGCGCCTGAATGTCGTCCAATATTTGCTCGTACGTCGTCGCCTCGCCGTGCTCTTTTACGTCTTCTCCAACCCAGTTGATCGGATGAACGCCCAATCGAAAAGGAAATGAAGCCATCCGCCAATCCCTCCTAGTAAGCTTTCGCCCGCGATTTTTGCTTGTTCATATCCTCATGCGCCTGCACAACCTTCGGACTTGCGGATACTTCCGGAACGCCGACGTGCCACCAGGATTCGTAGCCGTCCGTGTTCGTGCCCGGCAGGACGGTAATTTCGATCAGCGTCGTCCTCGTCTCGTTCTTCGCCTGCCTCAGCGCTTCGCGAAGCTCTTCGGCGGAGCAGGCTTTGTATGCGGCGGCGCCCATACTGCGAGCGTGGGCTGCAAAGTCGATCGGCATCGGCGCGCCGGTATAGCGGCCGGTCAACGGCTCGCGATAGCGGAACTCGTTGCCGAAGCCGTCGCTGCCGTGGCTCCGCTGCAAATTGTGAATGCACTGGAAGCCGTGGTTGTCGAACAGCAGCACCGTCAGCTTGCGGCCTTCCTGCAGGCTCGTCACCAGCTCGGAATGCAGCATCAGATAGCTGCCGTCGCCGACGAGCGCGTATACCTCCCGGTCAGGCTCGGCCAGCGCGACGCCGAACGCGCCGCTCACCTCGTACCCCATACAGGAAAATCCGTATTCCATATGGTAGCCGCGCGCATGGCCCGGTCTCCACAGGCGCTGCAAATCTCCCGGCAAGCTGCCCGCCGCGCACACAATAACGGCCTCATCGCCGATCGTCTCGTTGATCACGCCGAGCGCCCTCGTCTGGGCGAGACCGTCCTCCCGCTCGACCGCATACAGCCGATCGACCTCGCCGTTCCATTCGTCCCTGATCCGCGCCGGCTCTCCGTCCGGATATTGGGCCGCGTAGCCCGCTTCCTCCAGCGCTTCGCCCAGCCGTCGAATCGCCTCTTTCGCATCCCCGACCAGTGCCGTGCCGTCCTGCTTAGCGGCATCCATCCGATTGACGTTAACGTTCAGGAAGCTCGCCTCAGGGTGAGCGAAGGCCGACTTGGACGCAGTCGTGAAGTCGGAGTAGCGGGTTCCGATGCCGATGATCAGATCCGCCTCCTGCGCCAGCCTGTTGGCGGCCAGTCCGCCGGTCACGCCGATCCCGCCGACGTTCAGCGGATGGCTCCACGGCAGCGCCCCTTTGCCGGCCTGCGTCTCGGCAACGGGAATGCCGAACTTCTCGGCGAACGCGGCCAGCTCCGTCGTCGCGCCGGAATACTGCACGCCTCCTCCGCAGACGATAAGCGGCCTGCGCTTCGAACGAACGAGCGCAGCGGCTTTATCCAGCGCGCTGGCGGACGGCTGCTGCCGCTCCAGCTCGTATACGCGCTTCTCGAAGAAGGAGAGCGGGTAATCGTACGCCTCCGTCTGCACGTCCTGAGGCAGCGCGAGCGTCACCGCGCCGGTTTCGGCCGGATCGGTCAATACCCGCATCGCGTTCAGCGCCGCGGTCATCAGCTGCTCGGGACGGACGATCCGATCCCAGTATTTGCTGACCGGCTTAAAGCAGTCCGTCGCCGACACCGTGTAATCGTGGCTCGCCTCTAACTGCTGCAGCACCGGGTCCGGCTGCCGGGAAGCGAAGTTGTCCCCCGGCAGCAGCAGCAGCGGAATGCGGTTAACCGTCGCCGTCCCCGCCGCCGTGACCATATTCAAGGCGCCAGGACCGATCGAGGACGTACAGGCATAGATTCTCCTGCGCAGCGATTGCTTCGCGTAGGCCGCCGCCGCGTGCGCCATTCCCTGCTCGCTCTTTCCCTGCACGTACGTCAAGCTGCCCGGGCTGCGCTCCAGCGCTTCGCCGATGCCCGTCACGTTGCCGTGGCCAAAAATGCCCATCACGCCGGTTACAAATTTCGTCTCGACGCCGTCTGCGAGGACATGCTGCTGATCGAGAAACCGGATTAGAGCCTGCGCCATCGTCAAGCGGATCGTACTCATGTCGTTCTCCTCCATCTACTAAGTTAAGCGCTTATTATGTTTGCGCTTTAATTATTTTGTTTAATGCTATATAATATATTGTAAAGCGCTTAACGTAATCATACCTAGATCTGCACAGCAAATCAATCATGAATTTTGCCAGGAGGATTCTAACGATGAGCTTATCCGAGCTTCACCCGTACTGGGACACCGTGCAGCGCGTCGCCCCGATTTTGTACATGGACCGTCTCGAACCTTTCAAGCCTGTTCGCGTCGGCGTGACCGTATTCGAAGCGACCGCTCCGTCCCCGTCGTTCGACCGCACGGTCGAGATCGATCCGGAACGCGTCCGCCTCGCTATCGAGTACGCCATTTACTGGGACTATGACATTCAGCACCTGTACGAGCTGGAGCACGTGTGGATTTACGTTGGCCGCGACGGCCGGATCGTCGGCTGTGAAGGCAGCTTCCACGGCCGATACTTGGTCGGCCTCTTGCGGGATCGCAGCAATGTGACGGAAGATGGCCGCGTCAAGCTGTACTCCCAGCCGGGCAAGCACGCCATGTCTCCGCTGGAGGAAGTGTTCCGCCTGCTGCCGAACGTGGAGACGTGCTGCATGGAGGAAGCCGGCAAGGACGGCCTGCTCGAGCCTGCGATGTTCCGCGGCGAATTCAAAAGGGGCAGGCGCGACGACGAGCTGTCCGAACGCCATCTGCGCACGTTCGCCTTCCGCCCGAGCTTCGATTACGTGCCGCACGAGTGGACGCCCGACATTTTCGTCTCCTGGAGCGAGCTGCGCCGGGAAATTCCCGAGCGGATGAAGGCGCTTCTGGCGTCGCTCGAGCCGCTGTCCTAAGACCAACCGCTATACTTTCTGAATCACCAAGCATAAACGGCTTACGCCGTCCTTGGGAGCGGCGGGATAACGTTTATGTCGGAGACGATTTCAGATAAGGATAGCGAGTTTTATCCTTTCTAAATCGTAAAAATAAGTCTCGTCCTTGTCATCAAGGCGAGACCTATTTGGGCTAGTCCACTATTTGCACTGGAGTTAGACGTTAGTTGCATTGGAGTTAATCTCTATTTGAACTGGAGTTAGCCGCTAGTGCCCGTGCCATCCCTCAGTTGGCCGCAGCTATGGAGCCCCCTCGTCCCCAAGCTAGCCCAGCCGTCCATGCCGAATGGAGAGGGGGCTGCGCCACCTCTCCTCCCAAGCGTTTCTTATAGCGGGCCCTGCCAACCGATCATAGCGGATTCGACTTCAGCCGCAGCTTGAACCGAAACTTCGCGTCCTCCCCGTACCACATCGGGAAGTTCGTTCCCCAAATATTGTTGTGCAGATTAAAATGCCAGCCCCCGTCCAGCGAAGCGAACGATTGGTCGAATTGCAGCAGCCTGCCCCCGCCCGGCGCGGCCAAAGCCGCATCCAGCGTCTCGATGGATGCTAAGCCGTCCGCCCCCTCGTAATGGACTCCGCTGCCGACGGCGTGCAGGTTGCGGTTGCCTCCCTTCACGACGCGCAGCGGGGAGACGGGCTGCCCCAGCTTGTCCATCGTCCACAGATTCGGATTGTCCACGCTAAGCGCGCAGCAGAACCAGCTCGCTTCGGGCAGACGATTGGCTTCCTTGCCGAACCATTGCAGCTCGACCTCGATCGCATTCGACCCGAACAGATACCCGATTTCCAGCACCTTCGGAGCGCCGTACTCCTCGCAAGCTTCCTCCGGCATAACCAGGCGAAGCGCGTATCGGCCGTCGTCCAACCGATCCATATCGCTCAGTCTCGGCGCGTACAAGCGATGGCTCGGAAGCGGACGGACGAATTCGAAGCCGGGCTTGCCGAAGTCCGCGTCCGCCCACGGATGCGTGACGGGCAGATTCTGCATGTACATGCGAAAGTAGCGGGCGTAATCCTCCGTGCCGAACGTCTCGTACCGGTACGCGCCGAACGGATGCGCCTCGTCGACCCAGCGCTTGCCGTTCGCGTCGCTTAGCCCGATCAGCGCGCCGCTGGCATCGAATTCCGCTTCCCAGCCTCCGCCGGGAGCGAGGCTTCCCGCCGCCGCGCCAAGCTTCGCTCCGCCCGCTTCTGCGGGTTTCGGCGCAAGACCGCCCAGCGCTTGCTCCGCCTCTTCGCGCAGCTTTGCTTCCAAGTGCGAAATCGCCCTGTCCACATACTGCCGCTGCTCCGCCCAGGAGCTTTCGATCAGCGAATACGAGCGTCGGCTCTCCTCCTCCGAGAACAGCTTGCCGGAATGCCTGTCGAACTCGTCCATCGCGAAAGCTCCGATGTAGCCGAACTTCGCCGGCACGTCGGCGGGGTCCACTACGTCCTTGAGCCGCGCTGCCCGGAAATCACGCTTGGCGTAGTTGCGGAAGTCGGGAAGCCATTTCTTCACGTCCAGCCCCCACGTATGCTCGGCGACCATCAGCAGTTCCATGCTCATGCGCCGATATGCCTCGTCGGTGCGCTTCAGCCTCCCTTCCTCCAGCCAACGGGAACGCAGCCGCAGAAGCTCCCGGTAGCGAGCCAGCTTGAGCGGATCCGTCCCGGTCCCGTGAATCCACGTATCCCCCAGCTCCTCGCGCACGACGGGAAGCTCGCAATTCGCTTCCAGCAGCTTGCGCGCGAACGCGTCCATCGTCGACGCGACTACCTCCGCTCCGGGATAACGCTCGCCGATGTTCCGAAACTGCTCGCGAATTTCCTCCGCCGACGGCGGACCGCAGTTGTCGCCCGTATGGGCGAAAACCAGAACGTCGCGGAGTCCTTCCAACTGCAGCTCTTCCCCGTACGTACCGGCGTAATTAACGATAATCTCCGAGCCGTCCTCCGCCTGCCAGCGGAACAGCCTTGGCACGTCCGGCCGCTTCGACGCCGGATTGACGCCGAGATGCAAATACCGGATGCCGGCCCGGGCCATGGGAGGAACTATACCGAGCGTATGGCCCGGCACGTCGGTCATCTTGGCCGAGATCGTCGTCTTGCCGTACCGGGCGTCCAGCTCCCCGCCGATCGACAAGCCGAATCGGAACAATTCTTCGTCCATCAGCTCCGTATGGGTTGTGAACGGAAGACCGTGCCAGGCGATGTGCCCGAGAGCGATCGCGCGTTCCATCCGTTCTCTCTCCTTCTCGGAGGCGGAATCCAGATAGTGCCGAATCAGCCACGACCCGGTCGTCCAGACGAAACGAGCCTGCCCCCCCTCTTTCTCCAGCTGTTCCGCCAAGGCGATCGCTTTCGGGATGTATTCCTCCCTGTACTGCTTGGCCACGCGGGCCGCCAGACGGGTAAATCCGATATCCAGGTGCGTCTTGAACACGACGTGAACTCTCTCGATCGTAGTCATGATGAGACTTCTACTCCATCCTTCCGAAATCTTGACGCGCCTCTATCGCCGAGAGGGGCGAATGCGGTACGTCCGGCCCGCCTCGGTAGCGAACCGGATCCTTCCTTGTTCCATCCGGTCGATCGGGACTTCCTGTCCGTCCAGCGTTACGGACAGCTCTCCCGGTCCTGCGATTGCACAATCCCGGCCATGCAGGGAAAGCACGTCGGCCTCCTCCAGGCTTCCCTCCCGCCAGCGAATGCCGACCTCGAACCCGCCGCGGGCGCGCAGACCTGCCGCGCTGCCGGTCGGCCAGGCGTCCGGCAGCGCGGGAAGCAGCTCCAAGCCGTTCGAGTGAGACTGCAGCAGCATCTCGACGATACCGGAGGTAGCGGCGAAGTTGCCGTCGATCTGGAACGGCGGATGCGCGTCGAACAGGTTCGGATACAAGCCGCCCCGCGAATAATTCGTCCCCTCTCCCGAGAGCCTCATCAAGTTTGTCAGCAGCTCGTAGCTCTGATTGCCTTCGCGGAACCGCGCCCACAGGCCGACCTTCCAGCCGAGGCTCCAGCCCGTGCCTTCGTTGCCGCGCAGCTCCAGGGAGCGGCGCGCGGCGGCGAACAGCTCGGGCGTATCGCGGGACGTCAGCTGCCTGCCCGGATAAACCCCGAACAGATGCGACACGTGGCGATGGTGCGGGTCTTCGTCCTCGAAATCCTGAAACCATTCCTGCAGCCGGCCTCCCCGGCCAATCTGCAGCGGGTACAGCCGGGATCTGGCGCTGCGAAGCTCCTCGGCGAACGTCTCGTCCGTTCCCAGCTCGCCGGCCGCCTCGATGCAGTTCGTAAACAGATCCCAGATCAGCGACATGTCCATCGCCGTCGAACGGCTGATCCCCGCTAGCTTCCCGTCATAACGGAACTTATGCTCCGGAGAAGTCGACGGGCTGGTCGACAGCCGTCCGTCCTCGTCCTCCTCCAAGTAATCGAGACAGAACAGCGCCGCTTCCTTCATGATCGGATAGGCGGTCCCCCGTAAATATTCAGGGTCGCGTCCGAATGCGTAATGCTCCCACAGATGCTGCGCCAGCCAGATGCCGCCCATCTGCCACATCGCCCAGGTGGCGTCTCCGGCGCCGCGTCCCCCCGCCGGAGCCGAATGCCCCCACAGGTCGACATTATGGTGCGCAACCCATCCCCGGCAGCCGTAATGAAGCTCGGCGGTTCTCCGGCCGGACTTCGCCAATCGGCCGATCAGCGAGATGAGCGGCTCGTGGCACTCGGACAGATTGGCCGTCTCTGCCGGCCAATAGTTCATCTGCGTATTGATGTTGATCGTATAATTGCTGCTCCAGGGCGGTCTCGTCTGGTCGTTCCAGATCCCCTGCAGATTCGTCGCCTGCGTCCCTGGACGGGAACCGGCGATCGTCAGATAGCGTCCGAAATGGAACAGGAGCCCAACGAGATCCGGATCGGACGAGCCGTAGGCGGCGATTCGCTCGTCGGTCGGCATCCCCTCAGGAGAAACTCGCTCCCCGAGCTTCAGCTTCACCCGGTCGAACAGAGCGCGGTAATCGGCAATATGATCGCCTCGAAGCCTGCTGTAGCTTTTGCTCCATGCGGCCTCCAAATCTGCCGCAGCGGCCAGCGTGACCTCTTCGGCGCGGTAGAAGCTCGTCGCTGCGCCGATGACGAATGTGACGCGGTCGGCGCCCGACACGTGCAAGCCGTCGCTGTCCGCGCGAACGACGCCGCCCTCCGCCGAAGCCTGGAGCGCGCCCGCAAAACGGATCGCCTCCGTCGTCTCCTCGTCTCCGTAGACGATCGGATCGGGCACATCGTAGTAGCTCGGCGATACGCGCTCCGGAGCCGTTCCGCGCAGAACGAATCGGCCGTCTTCAACCGATGTCTTATGGCGAAGCGGACTGTCCAGCCGCGCATGAACCTCGAGGGCGCCGGGCTTGTCGGCCTCCAGGCGGAGCACGAGCGCCCGGTCCGGGTACGAGACGAACAGCTCGCGGGTATATTTCACCCCGCCGATCTCATACTCGACGCGCGATATCGCCTCGGCCAGATCCAGCGAGCGGCGGTAAGAGCGGCAGACGTCGCCGTGGCCGAACGTCAGCATGAGATCCCCGAACGGCAAGTACGATTCCGTAAAGTCGCCCATCATCTCCTTGCTCTTCAGATCGGCTTCCGCGTAGCGCCCCGCTTGCACCAGCCTGCGAACCTCGGACAGCGCTCCGAGCGCGCCCTCGCGATTGCCGTCCTTGCTCGGAGTTCCCGACCAGAGGCTGTCTTCGTTTAACCCGATGCGGTCGCGTTCGACGCCTCCGAAGTGCATCGCTCCAATCCGCCCGTTGCCGAGCGGCAAAGCTTCCGTCCATTGAACGGCCGGTTTGTCGTATTGCAGCTTCACGACGATTCTCCTTTCGACTTTTCGTTTCAGTCGGCCTTTATTCTTATCATCGTCAGTCACACTTGAAATGGAAATAACGGACAGGATTATTCCTTCGAATTTGTACGAATTTTCGCTCATAACCGCTGGATCGGACCTCTGTACGCATCAGCATCGCCTAACTGGCGGAGCAGGTCGGCTATTCGCAAAAGCAGCCGACGCGCCAGTTCCTGCAGACGTTCCAGACGCCGCCGCTGCAGGACTTGCGCCATGTTCGTCTGACGGCCGGACAGCTTCTTCTGGAGACGAACGAAAGCCTGTCCATCAGCCAGATCGTCCGTCATGTCGGCAGGAGCCGACGTACTTCACCCGGGAGTTCCGTCGGACGTACGGCGTCGTTCCGGGCGAATACAGGGCGACTAAGGCTCGGGAAGCCGAAGAAGCGGCCCGTTCGGGCCGCGCTCCCCGCCGGATCTAGAGCGGATACCCGCATGCGCGGTCTCTTCGGGGCCGGAAAAGGCAAAAAAAGCCGCAGCAGCCACAGGGCGCGAACGGCTTGCTCTTTTATTTCTCGGGACCGGTTCTGCGGGAGGCGGCGCGGCGCTTCAGATGGTTCTGGTAGGACGCGGCCAGCAGCCGGTTCATGCCTTCCTCGAACTCCTCGTCGGAAGCGGACTTGTCGATCTTCGCATCCGGGAAGCGGATGTCCTTGATCTCCCAATTGTTCGTGGCCAGATTGTGCCTGAAGCCTTTGGTTAGCAGAAACTTCCTTCTGCTGTCCGTATACTCCGGCTGGACAGCCTCCTGCCTCGGCGTCGCCGGGGCCTCCTCCGTCTCCTCCGCGGTTTGCTGCGGAGACGGCCGTATGCCGCGCGCGGCGTCCGCCTTCAGCTTCTCGTGCTCCGCCAGAGGGATTGGCCGCTCCCGCTTCCTGCCCTTCAGCCAGTCGAGATCGTACCTCATTTTCGTGTTGATGACGTAGTAGGCTTTTCCTTTGATTTTTTCCTTGGGGATCTCGTCATACAGCTCCTTGCGCTTCTTGAAGCCTTCGACGATGCGCCGGATCTGTTCCTTCTCCACGTCGATCGGCACCACTTCGTTCCCCGGCATATAGATGTCGCACATAACTTGCTTAAACAGAAAATCGCCCAGCTCGGTGTCGTAATAGCTGGTGAACGAAACCGCGACTTCCTTCTTATTGATCGTAACCCTATGATTCAAAGATGGTCCCCCTCGTCAATTCGGCTCATTCCCCTATTATAACCAAGCTCAGGCGAAAGAGCAGCAGCGAATGTATCGTCGGAAGCCTGAAATGTCCGTTGTCTGTCGGCTGCGCAGAAAACGCTTGCCAATCGAGCGGGCTTCTATGTAGAATCAACAAGGAAATTGTCGAAAGACCAGTCGATAGATGTGGAGGAAAACAACTGATGAGACGCGAAATCGGGGTCCATGAAAGGCCCCCCCTCGGACAGAGCCTCACCTTGAGCCTGCAGCATTTGTTCGCGATGTTCGGCTCCACCGTTCTTGTCCCGAATCTGCTTGGCGTAGATCCGGCCGTCTGCCTGCTGATGAACGGCATCGGCACGCTGCTGTACCTGTGGATCTGCCAAGGCAAAATCCCCGCCTACCTCGGCTCGAGCTTCGCCTTCATCTCTCCGGCGGGCGCCGTTATCGGCATGTACGCCTCAGAAGGCGATGGCTATGCCGCCGCGCTGGGCGGCTTTATTATCGCAGGGCTCGTGTTCACGCTGATCGCGCTTCTGATTCAATTCGTCGGCACCGGCTGGATCAACGTCGTATTCCCTCCGGCAGCCATGGGAGCGATCGTCGCCGTCATCGGCCTGGAGCTGATTCCGGTCGCCGCGCGAATGGCCGGCTGGATCGCGCCGGCTGGAGCCGACGAATGGAAAATGGATGCGAACACGGTCACGATTTCGATGGCGACGATCCTCGTGACCGTGCTGGGCAACGTGCTGTTCCGCGGCTTTATGCGCATCATTCCGATTCTGATCGGCATCGTCTTCGGTTACGCGCTAGCCTATGCGATGGGCGAGATCAAGTTCGGTTTCCTCGACCAGGCGAGCTGGATCGATTCTCCGACGTTCACGACTCCCGTGTTCCATTTGGCCGCCATTCTGACCATCGTGCCTGCCGCGCTGGTCGTTGTCGCCGAACACATCGGACACTTGATCGTCACCGGCAACATCGTCGACAAGGATCTCTCCAAGGATCCGGGCCTGCACCGCTCGATGCTCGGCAACGGACTGTCGACGATGCTCTCCGGCTTCGTCGGCGCTACTCCGAACACGACCTACGGCGAAAATATCGGCGTTCTGGCGATGACGCGCGTCTACTCCACGTTCGTCATCGGCGGAGCGGCGGTCATCGCCATCCTGCTCAGCTTCCTCGGCAAGTTCTCGGCGCTTGTCGCCAACATCCCGGTCGCGGTCATGGGCGGCATCTCTCTGCTGCTGTTCGGGATCATCGCGGCGTCCGGCTTGCGGATGCTCGTCGAATCGAAGATCGATTACAGCAAGCCGACCAACCTGTTCCTGACGACGATCGTGCTTGTCGTCGGTTTGAGCGGACTCAAGATCAAATCGGGAGAATTCGAGCTGACCGGCATGGCGCTCGCGACGGTCGTCGCCATCGTGTTCAGCTTGCTGTTTAAGCTGTTCGAGCTGTCCAAGCTGTCCAACGAGAACGAAGTCGCGATCGACACCTCGAAGCATGAATAGAATAATTTTTTTCGGTTAGAATTCCGCAGGCGAATTATGGTAATGTAGGAGTGACAGCATGATCCGTTATATGCCATGATTCGTGCTTATTCGTATCTGCGGGGAGGAAATCTCTGTGAAACTGGATAACATAACCGTGCTCGATTTCGAGACGAGCGGTCTGGACCCGGCACGCGACCGCGTCATCGAGATGGCGGCCATCCGCTGCTACGGCGGAGAGATCGTCAGCCAATTCCAGACGCTGGTCCGGTTCGAGGGAACGCTGGCGCCGAAAATTACCGAGATCACCGGTCTCACGTCCGCCGACCTCGTTCACGGGATGGACGAGGAGACATCCTTCCGCATCCTGAACCGGGTGATCGGGGACAGCATCATCGTCGCCCATAACGCCTTGTTCGACCTCGGCTTTTTGCATCACGCTCTGATGCGCTTCGCGAAGCGGTCGTTCAAAAACGATTTTCTCGATACGCTGACGATCGCCAGGGACCGGCATACATACCCTCATAACCTGAAAGATATGTGCGATCGCTACGGCATCGTTCTGGAAGGCGCGCACCGGTCGCTTAACGATATTATTGCGTGCTGGAGGCTGCTGGAGAAGATGAACGAGGAAAAAAGCGTACAGCCGCACCTGAACACGCTTGGCTACATGACGAAGTACGGCGTGCCCAAGTGGAGTCCGTTGCAGGCGAATCTGGTTCCGATCGAGATCAAGTACGCTTAACCGAAAAAAAGCATCTGAAGGATACGGTCGTCCCGAATCCTCCGGATGCTTTTTTTTGCGCAGCGCTCTCTTTACGTCGATACCGTAGTCGTGGAATTCGGCACGAAACTGACCGTCTCCAGCACGACCGGCGTATCGCTCAAGATCGGATCTCCTCCGGCCGGCACGGCAATCGCCAGCGAGCCCACTCCTGTTGCGCCCGGCGTGTACGTGCTAAGGCCTTCCATCTGCAGAACGCCGTTTACGTAAACGTTGAAGTAACTGTCGTTCGCGTTAAGGACAGGCAGACTCGCGACGGCCGCGCCCGTATCGTCGAAGAAACTCGCCGCGTCGATCGTTAAGGTCGCGCCGGCTGCCGTGACTGCGGTCGTCACGTAAAAGTACCTCGCCGCCGCGGGCTCAACGGTCGTCGTCGTCGTCGCGCTCACCACGAGCTTCATCAGTTGCAACGCCATGAACAATCCCTCCTCCGCTATCTGCTGGACATGCTGTATCCGTTCCTTGATATCCTATTCAGAAGAAACGCAGGAGATCGGGCGATTCCGCCGGCCGAAGCCCGTTTTTAGGATACTTTGGCGATAAACCCGACGGATTCCACAATAATCGGCGTACCCGCCAGTATCTTTTGTCCAGTGGATGCAACGGTGACCGACAGGGGCTCCACGCGATAAAGCTGGCCTTCCTGGAGAAGCCCGTTAACGTAGAGATTGAAGTATCCCTCCTGACGATGATCGGGAAACGCCTTCGCCGGCTCTCCATGATCGTCTACGAACGAAGTCGCGGGAACGACCAGGTCCTCCGTCATAAAAATGTCGGCCGCGGGCAAATAAAAATAGCGTCGAACGACCGGATGAACGCTCACCGTCGGGAGGAGCGGCCGTTCGGCGCCGTTCGGCCCCCCGGCGGGCCGGGGCGCTCCGCTCCGGCTCAACCTCCTTCTTTTCCTAATCAGACGTCCTTTCTTTTTTGCGCACCTGCGTCTGGACGAACGTTTGCACACTCGTTTGCACACCCGTCTGCATACTCGTTTGCATACTCGTTTCGTCCGGCAGGAACGTTGTATCCCCGAACGCCTCCGCCGCCGAAGATCAGCCACCTCCTCACCCCTTTGCCGCCAAAATCGTCCTTTTGTCTATAGTACGCAGGCGTCTCCTGCAGGAGTAGACAATTAACTATAAAGCGAAAAAAACTTGCCGGCCATTTCGCGAAACGACCGCCGTCCGCACAAAATGCCGTTGTCGGGAATGTCCGGGTTGGCTTGACGGCTCTAGGATCCTATGATCGCATAAGCGCGAGGCAAGCCAAAACGCCTTCTGCGTCCTTTAGACGCAGAATCGCGTTTTTTGTCGGAGGTGCTTCATCAGGATAGCGCATTTTATACTTGCTGATCGGCAAAAAAGAACGCCCCCGTTCAAGCGCGGAGGCGTTCTCCCGTACGGAACATCGCGGCAGCGTTCGCAGAAATAGATTCGTAATCCAGTTCGGACGACTCTTCCTCCCCGTCCATAAGCTCCAGCGCGAGCTCGTAGTAAGCAAGGGCGTCCTTGTCCCGATTCATTAGAAGCAGGAGGGCGATCATCTTCGCATGGAGCCTGCCGCTCAGAGGCAGCAGCTGCGACCATCTCTGCAGCGGATTCAAGGCGATCTCGTAGCGGCCCTGTCCGACGTAGGCGTCCACCATCGCCTCCAGCAGCCCGACGAATTCGAGTTCAAGCTCGGCTTGGCGCGGGGCGGCCCACTCGTATCCGCTTCCGGCGAGATAGCCTTCCCCGTAGAGCTGCACGGCGCGCATAAGCGCCGCTAACGAACCGGTCTCCCGAAACCGCCGAAGCTCTTCCTCATAGGCCGTCACGTCGTCGAACGCGACGTCCCAGCGCAAAGCGTAGCTGCCGCCCGCCGTCTTCGACTGTTCGATCGCGTTCTCCAGTCCGCACGCTTCGAGATCTTTGCGAAGCTGGTAGACTGTCGTATGAAGATTGGCCTGCGTCTTCTCCGCATCGCGGCCGAACCACAGCCCCTCCATCAGTTGGGCTTTACCGACGGGTCTGCCCCGATACGTATGCAGCAACGCAAGCAGTTCTCTGCCCTTGGAATTGCGGAACCGAATCGGCCGGCCGTTCTCGTCTTCGACGCTGAAGGGACCGAAGCTGCGAACGGATACGCCTGTGCGGGGGGCGGGCTCCCGGGCCGAACCGTTCCGTTCGCCGCGTCGGGCAGCGCGCCCGAGCGCACGCTCCAGATCCTCGGGCATGACCGGCTTTAGCAAATAATCGAGCGCCTCTACCCGGAAAGCGTCCCGGGCGTATTCCTCGTAGGCGGTCAGAAAAGCGATCTGAACCTCGGGACGGATCTCGCGAAGCCGGCGGGCCATCTCCAGACCGTGAATCCCGGGCATCTCCATGTCCAGCAGCACGAGATCGATCGGGTCGGCCGTCGTTAAGGCGTATTCGAGAAAAGCTTGAGCTTTATCGAACATCCCGTTGACAAGCACTCCCTCGTACGTCTCCAACAATTTGCCGACTCGTTTCAGTGCCGGCAGCTCGTCGTCGACAGCGACTACCCGTAGCATCGAACCCCTCCCTTCCGGCCATGTAAGGTTGTTTCGATTCTATCATCTCTGCCGCTGCCATTCCAATAGATTTATTAACACCGTTACGGCTTCCGCGCGGGTCGTCTTGCCGAACGGGTCGAACTCTCCCGAACCTTTGCCTTGAATCAATTCCGCATCCTGAAGGGCATTGGCCGCTCCTTTCGCCCACTTAGGAATGGCATTGTCGTCTGCGAATCGAGTCGTCGCGCCCGCGTCTGGGAGCTTGCCCATCGCGCTCGCGATCATCGCCGCCATCTCCGCTCTCGTAATCTCCGCATTCGGACGGAAGCTGCCGTCGCTGTAGCCTTTGATCCAGCCGGCCTGCGCCGCCCTCGCGACAGCTTGCTGCGCCCAGGCTCCGATCTTATCCCGATCCGCGAATGCGAGCATCGAACCCTCGCCCTTCGGATCGAGCGCCTTGATCAACAGAACGGCAAACTCGGCGCGCGTCACCGTTTGATTGGGTCTAAACGTTCCGTCAGGGTAACCGGAGACGATCCCCGTGACGACCGCTAGCTTGATTCTCTCCTCCGCCCAATGTCCGGCAATATCGCCGAACGATTGCCCCGGACCGGCCGACGGCTGCGTGCCTTCGTCGAACGCTGCGACGACGATCGGCTGCAATCGGTTCATTTCCACCTCGATCCGGTTGCCGGTTACCCGCACGCCATCGAGATTCTTCCATTTCCCCTCAGTCTCGTCATAGGCGAATACGGCAACTTCTGGATTGCCTTTCACCTTGGCCGAATCAAAAACAAGCGTAACCGTAGCCGGCATCGAAAGAGGCTCTGTCGCATTGCTCGTCATCCACAGGAAAGGACTGACGGGAACGTAACCGGATGGAAGCGAAGGCGCGTCCGGTTTTTCCTCGATCGACGCCTTCAATTCCTTCCCGGTAGCGCCCGCCGGTATGGAAACCTTGATCGCGTCTCCAAGGCTGACTTCTCCCTTCTGCCCCGCCGGGAGCGTCAATTGGCCGTTCGTAGACGTCGTCCCGCCTGCGGCCGGCGGCATGACCGGCCCGCCGCCGCCGCTCGAGGCGCGGTTGACGGTTATCGAGTACGTCTTCTTCGTGCCGTCTCTCGCCGTCACTTCGACGGAGATCGGATTGCTGCCGACCGCAAGCGGAATTTCCGCGCTAGGTTGTCCTCCGATGACGGGTTGTCCGTTAACGGCGATCGATGCCAACGGGTCGGTTGCGGTCGCCGCGACGGTCAGCGCCGATACCCCGTTCGACACGCCGGCGGAATAAGTCGTCCTTCCCGGAGCGAATGCGGGAGACAGCGTCCCGGCCGACAGCGTTAATCCGCTCAAGCTCGCGTCGTTGCCGGGATCGCGAACGGCGGTGACGGTATACGAATTAACCGTGCCGTCCTGCGCGGTCACCTCGATGCGGATCGGATTCGAGCCTACCGGGAGATCGTCGGCGCGATAATGGTAGACCGTTCCGGTCACCGATTGGTAGACGGCTCCCGTCACCGAGACGAGCTGGGTCGGATCGGCGTGGGAGTACGACAAGCTCAGGCCGGTTTCCTCGTAGGCAAGACGGACCTCGTAGTTCAGGATCGACGGCGAGAATGCCGGTTCAAGAACGAACGCATCCACGGCCAATGAAGAAAGCAGGGCGTTGTTGCTCAGCCACTGCGCGTACAGCGTCAGCGCGCCGTCGCCCATGGCGAACGTCTGCCCCGGCCGGTATGCCGTACCGCTTCCGTCCGCCGCCGTGTTCCAGCCCGCGAACGTATAGCCCGGCTTCTCCAAGCCGCCCGTATTGTCCGGCACGGCAACCAGCGCGCCATAATCGTAGCTGCCGCCCTCCGGAACGATGCCTCCCGCATTTCCGTTGCCTTGATAGGAGAGAGGGTAGCTGTTCACCGTCCATTGCGCGAATAACGTTACGCCTGCCGTCCCGATCGTCAACGGATTTCCCGCCGCATAAGCGATTCCGCTTCCGTCCTCCGCCGTATTCCAGCCCGCGAACGTATGGCCCGTCTTCTCCAGGCCTCCGACGTTGTCTTCTACGGTAATCACCGACTCGTATTCATGGGTGCTGCCGGCCGGCGCGCTGCCGCCCGTGCTGCCGTTGCCGTCGTAGGCGACCGTGTAGCTGTTGATGTTCCACTTGGCATACAATGTCGTATCGCCTTCGATGGCCGTTGCAAAGGAAAATTCGCTGCCGAATCCGCCGTCCGTGAACCAACCGCCGAACGTATACCCCGTCTTCTCCGGGGCGTCAGGCTCGGAAGCCGTATAGCCGTAGACGACCGTCTGGCTGTCGATCGCCGTACCGCCGTCGCTGTCAAAACGGACTTCGTAGCTATTGATCGACCACTGGGCATAGAGAGTCACGCCTGCCGCGCCGATCGGGAATTCGTCGCCCTCGACATAAGCCGTTCCGCTTCCGTCCGGCTCCGTATTCCAACCTACGAACGTATGACCCGCCTTGACCAGGCTTCCGCTGCTTTGAACGGAAACGACGGATCCATAGTCGTGAGGACTTTCGGCCGGAGCGCTGCCTCCTGTGCTTCCGTTGCCATCGTAGGAGACCGGATAACTGTTGATGGTCCATACGGCATATAGCGTCATGTCGGCCGCTCCCATGGAGAACGTCGCTCCGGCGCCGTATGCCGTGCCTAGCCCGTCGGACGCCGTGTTCCAACCCGCGAAAGTATAGCCCGTCTTGACCAGGTTGCCCGTATTGTCCGGAACGACGACCCCCGTTCCATAGAAGTGGCTGCTTCCGGCCGGCGCGCTTCCTTCGTCGTTTCCGTTGCCGTCGTAGGCGATCGCATAGCTATTCGCCGTCCACTTCGCGAATAACGTGACGTTAGCCGCTCCGAGAGTAAAGGAATCGTCCGCCTCGTAATTCGTGCCGCTCCCGTCCGCTGCCGTATTCCATCCGGCGAACGTATGGCCCGTTTTCGTCAGATTTCCGGTGTTGCCCTGCACGGTCACGCTCGAATTATAAACGTAGGAGCCTCCCGCCGGGACGCTGCCGCCCGTGCTTCCGTTGCCGTCGTAAACGACCGCGTAGCTGTTGATCGTCCATTGCGCATATAGAGCAACGCCTTGCGTGCCCATCGGAAACGTACTGCCCGCTCCGTAGCTCGTGCCGCTTCCGTTCGCCTCGGTGTTCCAGCCCGCAAACGAGTACCCCGTTCGGGTCAAATTGCCGGTATTGCCCTGCACGGTCACGCTGGATTGGTATTCGTGCTGGGCGGCCGCCGGCGCGGTCCCCCCTGTGCTGCCATTCCCGTCGTAGGTCACCGGGTAGCTGTCGATCGTCCACCTCGCGTACAGCGTCACGTCGGCCGCTCCCATCGGAAACGTAGCCCCGGCTCCGTAAGCCGTTCCGCTTCCGTTAGCCTCCGTGTTCCAGCCCGCGAACGTATGTCCGGTCCTTACCAAATGGCCGCTATTCCCTTGCACGGTCACGCTCGAATTATAATCGTAGGAGCCTCCCGCCGGGACGCTGCCCCCGGTGTTTCCGTTGCCGTCGTACGTAACCGCGTAGCTATTGATCGTCCATTGCGCGTATAAGGTCACGCCTTCCGTCCCCATCGTAAACGTAGCGCCCGCTCCGTAAGCCGTTCCGCTTCCGTTAGCCTCCGTGTTCCAGCCCGCGAACGAGTACCCCGTTCTCGTCAAGCTTCCGGTGTTGCCCTGCACGGTCACGACGGAATTGTAATCGTGATTGACGGCAGCCGGTACGGTGCCTCCCGTGCCTCCGTTGCCGTCGTACGTCACCGGGTATCGGCCTAACGTCCACTGGGCGTAAAGCGTCACGCCTTCCGTCCCCATCGCGAACGTATTCCCGGCCGCATAAGGGGTGCCGCTTCCGTCCGCTTCCGTATTCCAGCCCGCGAACTCGTATCCCGTTTTCGTCAAGCTTCCGGTATTGCCGGACACGGTAACGGTCGCATTCTTGTCGTAACCGGCCGAGGCAGGCACGGTTCCTCCCGTGCTGCCGTTCCCGTCGTAGGCGACGGTGGGCCGAAGCTTCGATACCGATACCTTCATCGAGGTTCCCACATGGTCCTGATAGGCGACATAGGGGACGCCGTCGTAGAAGCGTAACGACAGGAAATTGGCACCGCCTGCCGAAAAACTGGCGTTCCCGACCGTCTCCCAGCCGGTTCCGCTATATTTCAAGACCGTCGCTCTGTAATCGCTATTCTGAAAGGCGATATACGGCGTACCGTTGTAGAGGGATAAAGAGGTATAATCCACTCCTCCGGGCGTAAACCCGGCTCCGCCTAACATTTCCCATTCCGTTCCGTTAAATTTCGCTACCGTCGCCCGACTTCCGTTCGGGGAATCCACATAAGCAACATACGGGGTACCGGCATGTACGAACAGCGACAGATCTTCCGCCCGCCCCGCCGAAAATCCGGCATTCCCTACCGTTTGCCAGCTGTTGCCGTTCAGACGGACGACGCTGACTCTACTGCTCTGCATAGGCAGTTGATACGCGATATACAGGTTCCCGTTGTCGACGTACAACGAGGTCTCATTCACTTGAATTGAAGTAAAATGACCGCCGCCGAGCATGTCCCATCCGCCGCTGCCGTTGTATCTTTTGGCCGTGCCTCTGAACGTGCTCGATTGATCCTGAAAAGCGACATACGGCGTTCCATTATCCATGTAAAACGAAATAAACCCGGCTTTGCCGTCCGAAACCGACCCTCCAACATGCGTCCAGTTGCCGTTCTCGAACTTCATCACCTTTGCTCTATCTCCATCACCCTGATCGATATAAGCGACGTAAGGAATGCCGTTATCGACTTGTATCGTAATGTAGACTGCCGCGCCTGCCGAAAATCCGGGGTTCCCCACCAGTTCCCAGCCGCTTCCGTTGTATTTCATGACCGTAACTTTGTAACCGTTTGTCCAATCCGAATACGCGACATACGGCATTCCGTTGTCGATGCTCATCGACACGTGGGTGGCGCCGCCTGCCGAAAAGGATCCGTCTCCGACCGGCCCCCACTGGCTTGTCGCCGCATGGGCGCGGTTTTTGGCGGGGGTCGGCGCCCCATAAACGCCGCCGATCGCGACCAAAATCGATAGGATCCACATTCTCGCCTTTTTCCAATTAAGTTGCATTCTTTTCCCTCCCGATATCGTGCAAAATGATCGATCGTTCAACTGAAGTTCGCGAACAGCAAAAATCCGCCCAACGGAGCGATCCATAGCCATGGAATCGCGTTCCAAATCATCGCGGCCTTAAAATGGCGCCGCACGAACTTGACCCATCCTTGAATCAGCGCGAGCGCCAGACCGACCGGATAGAGCAGAACGCAGACCATGACCAGCAAGGATTCCGCCAGGCCGGCGTTCGGATCGGAGATCGCCATGACGGCAATGCCGGTCATGAACAACCATATGGGAACGAATAGGACGTAAACGATTTGCGTTGAAATTAAGGCCCAAAGCGCGGTTTGGCGTGACATGGATATACCCCGTTTCCGTTTTTCGTCGATTCTTTCACCAGAATAGCGGCAACGTCTTCTTGCAGACTGAAAAGAAAGCGCTTCATGTCAGGTTTGAGCGGAAAAATCCGAAAAAAAACAGAAAAGCGGCTTTCCTCTACGGAAAACCGCCTTGTCTGCTTCTCTCGTCTGCGTAATTAAACCGAACCTTCTACGTCGCCGGATTTTTTTAATAGCGGAAGGCGCAATGCGATTCTCGTTCCGCGGCCGACTTCGCTTTCCGCTTCAAGACCTTTGCCAAACTGGCGGACCAAACGTTGATGGATATTTTTCAAGCCGACGCCGCCGCCATTCAAGCTATCCGATTCTCTCGCCAGGATGGCGTCGATGGATTCGGCCATGCCGACCCCATCGTCTTCGACGCTTAAGATCGCCTCGTCACCCGCGATTCGAAGGGCTATTCTTACGATTCCCCCGTCCTCCTTCTTCGTGACGCCATGCCTTACGGCGTTCTCGACCAACGGCTGGATCGTCAGGGGAGGAAGGAAACAGTCCGCGTTCGCGTCGATCTCGAAGCGGACGCTCAGCCGCTCCCCGAATCTGGCCTTTTCGATCTTCAAATAGGCTTCCGCCAGATCCAGCTCCTTCCGCAGCGGCACGAGCCGTTCTTTATTCTTAAAATCGAAGCTGCCGCGCAAGTACCGGCTTAAGTACAGCAGCAAATCATGGGCGGCGTCCGGCTCCTCGAGCGAAAGGGAAATGATCGTGTTCAGGGCGTTAAACAGGAAATGGGGCTTGATCTGCGCCTGCAGGAACGCCATCTCCGACCTGACAGCAGCCTCGGCGGAGCGTTTCATCTCCAGCAACGTGCGAGCGCGCGCTCTTATATCGTAGGCATGGAACGGCTTGGTCACATAATCGTTCGCCCCTGCCTCGAAGCCGTGCATGACGTCTTCCGGCTCGCTTCTGACCGTCGTAAGCAGAATCGGCAAATCCGCGAGAGCATACTGCTCGCGAATCCTCCGGCAAGCTTCGTATCCGGACATTCCCGGCATCATGACATCGAGAATCACCAGACCGATCCTGCTTTGCTCCTTAGCCAGCACCTCCAGCGCTTCTTCGCCTCCCGATGCCGTTACGATCTCGTAAGGCTCGTCCGCGAACACGGCTCTCAGCACGACGAGATTGACAGGGTCGTCGTCCACGGCCAGTATGGCGAGTTCCCTCGGCGCGGAACTCCCGGGCGCGAGAGCCGCTGCTGTCTCCAACCGCGCTTGCGGGATTCCGTACCTCTGTGCGCCATCCGCTTCAGGAAACGCTCGGATTTCGGAAGAGCTGACCGCGCTTACGGGGAGCGTGAAGGTGAAGATGGAGCCTCGGCCCGGCTCGGATTCGACCGTAAGCTCTCCGTCGTGCAGCTCGACCAGACGACGGGCGATGCCAAGCCCCAATCCGGTACCGCCGTATTCCCGAGCAACAGACGTGCCGATCTGCTCGAACGTCCGGAAGATCGCTTCGCGCTTGTCCTCCGCGATGCCGATTCCAGTGTCCGACACGGAGACGGCCACCTTGCCGCCCGCGGAAGTCGCAGAGACGACGACTTCTCCCTCGGGCGTGAATTTGACAGCATTGCCGATCAGATTGTAAGCGATTTGGAGCAAGCGGCTCTCGTCCGCGACCGCATTCGGAAGCTCCTCCGGCCATTCCATTCGCAGGGTAACCGGCTTGTCCCCGATATAGTTGCGGAAGATTTCCTGCTGCGAGCCGATGACGGCCCTAACGTCGACCGGCTTCAATTGCAGTTGGATTCCCCGGTGCTTCAAGCGCGACAAGTCTAAAATATCGTTAATCAAATTGGACATGCGACGAGCGACGGATACGACAATCTCGAGCTGCTCCCGCTGCTGTCCGTTCAGGGGACCCGACTTTCCGTCCTTAAGCGCGGAAGACAAATTCAAAATGCCGTGCAGCGGAGTTTTCAGCTCGTGCGAAGTGTTCGCCAGAAATTCGTCCTTCATCCGGTTCAGGTCGATCAGCTCTTCCGACAGCGTCCCGATGACCCGGTACGCGTTCGTAAACCGTCTGGCCAGCTCCATCGCTTCGATGAACACGAGCAGCAGAAAGCCGTAGGGAACGAGCTGCAAGTCGACCCAGATGATTCGGCCGTTGCTGTAGAGGATATCGTGGAACGCCGTGGCGACGAAGATCAGCCAACCGATCAGTTGAAGCAGCGCCCCGCTTCGGCCTCTCCATAAGGCTAGCGCGAAGCCGTAAATGAAATAGGCCAGTCCCGCCAACGAGATGATTTTGTAATAATCGATATAATTCGTGAAAACGGCTGCCGGAAGCAACAGAGCCGAGCCGATGAACGGAATCCCGATTCCGGCAAGCGCGCGCACGATCCGGGCGCTGAACTCCTGAGGAAAGAGCTCTCTCACGAACAGCGCGGCCATCGTCACTCCGCCGTAATACGTCAAATACTCGATTCGAATAATCGTCCCAATGCCCATCCCGGGAAAAACATCTGCTGCATATATGCCGCCGACGACCCACAGCCGCGCCGCGCCCAACAGGCAGCAAATGCCGAAATAAAGCGTCGAACGATCCGCGCGGCGCAACAAAAACACGGCGATCTGATAGAAGCCGAGCAGCGCGCAGCCGCCGAATACCGCCATGTCGACGATCGCGTTTCTCGTCTTCATGACGGCCATATCGCCTTCCGTCCCGAGCGTCAGGCTGTACCAAATCCCCCCGGAGGGATAAATCGCGTTGGAGACCTGCAGAATCAGCTCGAACGCTTCGCCGTGGGGCTGGAACGAAACGGTTTGCGGGCGGTAGGCGGATACGGTGGCGCCCAAGTCCGCGTCTACCTCGCCCGCTTGGGCGACGAGATTCCCTTCCGCGAAGAGCCGGTAGGCCGGCGCAATGGCCGGTATATGCAGAGCCAGCGCGCCGGTATCCCCTCCGGTCAGAACGGTCAGCCGGTAAGTGGCGTATCCGCGTCCCGGTTTCCCGTAACGCGTCCACTCCCCCGGAACTTCGGCCAGATTCCCCGGCTGGCCGGCATCTCCTTCCTCCAGCAGCTCTCCCCAATCGAACCGCCAGGCTCCGTTCAAACGCACGGCTCCGTCCTTGGCCAAACTCCATTCGCGAAGATCTAATACGCCGTTCTTTGCCTTTAATCTGCCGCCTTCCGATACTCCCACGAACGGCCACGCTATCGCGAAGGAGAATGCGCAGAGCAGAGCCGCAAGTACCGCGAGTCGGACTTTCCGGTTCTGTATCGTCATTGCCGCCCGTCACCGCCGATTTTCCGAGAATAGAAATAGGCCTTGTTCTAATCGAATGTTCTATCGATGCTCCCGAATCAGCTCCAGAAATGCCAGCCCGTATTTCTCGTACTTGGCCGCTCCGACGCCTTTTACGCTGCGCATCTCGCGTTCCGTCTCCGGCATCGCCTCGCACATTTCCCGCAGCGTAGCGTCGTGAAAAATGACAAACGGCGGCAGTCCTTCGGCGTCGGCGATCCGCTTGCGCAGTTGGCGCAGCGCATCGAACAGCGCCGGGTTCGCCACCGGCGCGTGCGCCGCTCCTCCGCGAGACCGGCTCCGGGAAGCCGGAGGCGTATCCGGCTCGACCTTCTGATAGACGCGGGCTTCTCCCCGCATCACCGCCAGCACCGGCTCCAGAAGCTGGACGACCGGATAGGCCGTATCCGACATACGGAGGTAGCCGTCGGCCACCAGCGCGTGGATAAGCTGCACGAGCGGCTTCTCGGCCATATGCTTCAGACGGCCGTAAGACCGGAGCCGGTCGAAGTTGAACTGCTTGATTTTGGCGTCGTTCGCGCCTCGCAGCACTTTCGCCGTCAAAGTCACGCCGAAGCGCTGCTTCATCTCGGAGATACAGGCAAATATAAACTTGGCTTCCTCGGTCACGTCCTTGCTCTCGCGCGTATCCGTACAGTTGCCGCATGTACCGCAAGCTTGTCCGTTCTCCTCGCCGAAATAGCGCACGATCGCAAGCTGCAGGCAGTCGCCGGTGTGCGCGTACTGAACCATGTCGTTGAGCAGCCGGTAATCGTTGCGCTTGCGCTCCTCGTCCGCCTCGCTCTGCTCGATAAAAAACTTCTGCGTTACGACGTCTTGCGCCGAGAACAGCAGCACGCACTCTCCCGGATCTCCGTCCCTCCCTGCTCGACCGGCTTCCTGATAGTAGGCTTCCAGATTTTTCGGCATATTGTTGTGGATGACAAAGCGCACGTTCGACTTGTCGATGCCCATGCCGAAGGCGTTCGTGGCGACGATAATCTGCAGGTCGTCGCGTTGAAAAGCTTCCTGCGTCTCCGCCCGCTCTTCCTCGCTTAAGCCCGCGTGATATTTTCCGACGGGAACACCAAGACCGCGCACGAAAGAATAGACGCTTTCCACCTCGCGGCGCGTGGAAGCGTAAATGATGCCCGCCTGATCCGAATGCTCTCTAATATATCTCTCTACGAATTCCCGCTTGTCCGCGCCGCGGACGACCGACATGGCCAGATTGCTTCGCGCATAACCGGTCGTTACCCGCGCCGGATCGCGAAGCTTCAGCCGTTCGACAATATCCTCCTTCACGACGTCCGTCGCGGTCGCCGTGAACGCAGCCATAACCGGACGCGGCTCAATGTCCTGCAGCAGCCGGACGATCGTCATGTAGCTCGGGCGAAAATCGTGCCCCCATTGCGAAACGCAGTGCGCCTCGTCCACCGCGACAAGCGGCACCTCGAGTTGACGGATCATCGCGCGGAAGGACTCGGATTCGAGTCGTTCGGGCGCGATGTAGAGCAGCTTGTAGTGCCCCGCAGCGACGGCCCGCATTCTCTCGTTCGTCTCCCGGGCCGAAAGCGAGCTGTTGATGAATGTCGCCTCGATGCCGGCCGCGTTCAGCGAATCCACCTGATCCTTCATGAGAGAGATCAGAGGCGAGACGACAAGCGTCACGCCGTCCATCAGCAATGCCGGAATCTGATAGCAGATCGATTTGCCGGCTCCCGTCGGCATAATGCCGAGCACGTCCCGGCCGTCCAGAATCGCCCCGATCAACTGCTCCTGACCGGAGCGGAAGCGATCGTAGCCGTAATACGTTTTAAGCGCCTCCAGCGCAGCCGCGTTCATCTCCCGCCTCCAACTGCAGGAAGCCATGGAGAAGCTTCCCCTTCATAGTAGATGTGCAGCACATGAAGAGCCCTTGTGCATACCGTGTAGAGCAGCTTGCGATCCTTTTCCTTCCCGTAGCGCTTTGAGGAAGCGTCCCAGACGAGCACGGCGTCGAACTCGATTCCTTTGGCCAAATAAGAAGGAAGCGCCGACACGCCCTTCGGCAGTTCGGCCGAGCCGCCGGTCACCAGCGTGAGCGGCACGTCGTCCGCCAACAGCTCCTTCAGCAGCGCGACTGCGTCGGCGGACTCGCCGGCAGTCTTCGTAATGACGCCGATCGTCCCGTAGCCTCCGGCCAACAGCTCTCCGATATCCGCCGCGGCCCGGTCTCCGAGCTCGCGAATGTCGGAGCAGGCAATCAGACGGGGCGCCTCGCCGGTTCTGCGGAAGGGCGCGATATTCGCCGCGTCCTCCGGCGTCAGTATGCCTTTCGTGAATTGCACGATCGGCTCGGTCGAACGGTAGCTGGTCGTCAGCCGATGAACGGCCGAAACCTCGGGAGCCATCAGCCGGGTCCAGCCGCCGAAGCCGCCGCCGTCCTGCGACTGCACATAGATCGCCTGGTTGAAATCGCCAAGCACGGTCATGCGCGCGCGCGGGAAGCGGCGGCGCAGGAACGCCGCCTGGAACGGAGAGTAGTCCTGGGCCTCGTCGACGAACACGTGCTGGATGTCCCCCTCCACGCGCCGAAAGCCTTCAAGCGCTTCCGACACGTACATGAGAGGGGTCGCGTCCTCGTGATCGATCCGCTTGTGGCCGATCGTCTCTTCGATGCGCAGGCTCATCCAATCCCAGCCTTGCGGCAGGCGGCCGTCGGGCGCGCAGGAGGCGAATACCGGCCGGCTCTCGAACAGCACCCTGTAAGTGGCGACCGCGTCGATGAACCGATAGGAGCGCACCGCCTTGGCGATCGGAGCGATCGCTTCCTCGGCCACTTGGCGCTTAAGCCGGAGGCTCATCTGCTCTTCGTCGTCGAATACGTCTTCGTGGAAGCCGCCGCTGCGCCGAACGTCGACGTACGCGCGCTGGATGTCCTCCTGGTCGACCAATTCGGCCGCTTCTTCCAGCCAGGCTTCGTTCATTTGGGATTCCACCCACTGCTTCAGCCGCTCAAGCAGCCACCGCTTGACCGTTACAGCGCGCGTGGCGAAGCCGTCGGACGCCTGAACGGCGTAGAACCTCTCCGAGATTTCCTCCGCCGAGGCGATCGTCCGGTCCCGGAACCGCAGCGTTCGGAACTGAACGCCTCCTCCCTCCAGCCGCTTCAAATAATTCTCGACCGTCACGAAGAAGTGCTCCGAGCCTTTATACTTCACCGCGCGCTCCCTGGCTTCTCCCTCCGGAGTTCCGTCGATGCCGGCCAGCGCCTCCGTCTGGGAGAATAGGTCCTCGACCTCGAACCGGCGCCCCAGCCTGGCCTCGATCAGCTCGCGGAACGTCATCTGCCGCATATTCGCTTCGCCCAGATCGGGGAGCACGCGGGAAATGTATCCTTTAAATACCGGGTTCGGAGAAAACAAAATGATCTGCTCCGGCGTTAACGTATCGCGGAACCGGTACAGCAAATAGGCGATGCGCTGTAAAGCGGCGGACGTCTTCCCGCTGCCCGCCGCGCCCTGCACGACGAGCAGCTTGTGCCGCTCGTCGCGGATAATCCGGTTCTGCTCCTTCTGGATCGTCGCCACGATGCTTTTCATCGCCGTATCCGAGCCCTCGGACAGCACCGCCTGCAAAATCTCGTCCCCGACCGTCTCCGACGTGTCGAACATGTGCTTCATCTGTCCGCCGCGAATGACGAACTGACGTTTGAGCTTCATCTCGCCCTCGATCTCTCCGTCGGGAACGAGATAAGCGGCCGGTCCCGGCTCGTGATCGTAGAACAGGCTGGACACCGGAGCCCGCCAATCGTACACGTAGAACGTCTCCCCATCCTCGCCGATCAAGGAAGACCGGCCGATGTAGATCACTTCCGTCTCTTGTCCGCGCTCGGCAAAATCGATGCGCGCGAAATACGGAGAATCGAACTGCTTCGTCAACCGCTCCACCGCCTCCGCAGCGACGCGGTGACTGCGCTCCCGCTCGGCCAGCACCTCGGCCTGCTGAACGATGCTCGTCCACGTCTCGGCCACCTCGGAAGAATCGGAGAAGTTCATCCTGACGTCTTCCCAGAATTCCTGACGAATGCCGACGACGTCGCCCCGCCTTTCCCCGAGGACGGCAAGCTCCTTGCGCATCCGCCTTCCGACCTGGTCCAGCACGGTCAGCAGCCTTTTCTCTTCCTCTTCCCGGGGGGATAGGGATCTGTTCTCCATGCGTTCCACTCCCTGCGAGTAAACTTCGTATTCTTTGTTGTAACATGCAAGTGAGGCAAACGCAACCTCTTCGGCGCAAAACAAAAACGCCGCTCGCCTCCGCAAGGAGTTGAGCGACGTACCGGGTGTTCAATTTGTCGTCCCCTACCGACTCAGCCCAAATGAAAAGCGGTACGACATTGAAGCATCGTCTCCTCGTACGTCTGTGTCCTTATCGATTCGTCCGACGGATCCCAGATGCCTACTCGTTGGTTATCCTGAGTGATGAAGAACAGAACCTCCATGTGATTGGGTATGGAAATGATAAGCGGTTTGCCGCCCTCCAGTTTCTGGCGGATATAGAGGGGCGTCAGGTCTTCTTTCTTCACTTCGACCAGGTTAACCCCGATGAGTTGGCCTAAACTCACCATTTCAGTCGTTAGTATCGTATAGAGACTGTCCTTGCCCCATCCCAGACGGTTCATTAATTCGTCCTGCGTTCTGCCGCATAGAGCGGCTGTCGCGGCAAACCAACACCCCGTTTTCGTCTTTTGCTTTTCCCATGAACTGGCCGTAGCTATGGGCAGACCGATGAATCCGTTTTGCTGAGCAGGGCCGATCTGCCCCTCGCCCTCTCCGTCCCCTTCGACAAGCACGAACAAATCGTCCTGATCGGAAGCGATGATGAAGCTCGCTCCGGATTGCTCTTCATGAAGAATCGCGTAGGAACTCACATGGGGCTGCATATTAAGGAGCGATACATCCTCTTTCGGGATAATCTCCTTGACCAAATAAACCATCTTGTCCAGATCTTCCATTAGCTCCTGCCCACCAATTCGGGTCACGGAACGGCTATCCTCTTCCCACATCTTCGCCTTGATCCCGCTGGTGTAAGGCCGATACCGCCGATTTAACTGGAACACGCCCTGAATCGGCGCTTCGGCGGAGCCTGCCGGGCCGTTCGCCGCCGGTTCGGGCCGGATCCCTTCGGTTGAGGGAGCCGCCGAATGGCGCGCGGCCCGCTCTCCCATCCCGTCCGCTTCCCGTTCCAGTGCGCCGCTGTCGTTCACCGGCCTCCCCATCGCCTGCGTCGTCGCCCGGACTCTGCCTTGCTTTTGCTGCACCGCGTGCCAGCCTTCATGCGGCAAATGCCGCTCCTGTCCGGGAGCGATATGAATCTCGCTTCCCTGCGTATAAGCCAGAGCATGGATGCGGGCTGGCTTGTCGGAATTGTAATGCACGCGCACGTCGGACAGATCCATGCCCGACAAGCCTTCCAGTCCCGCCTTCAAGTCCTCCGGCAGTCCGGCGCCGCCTGCGCCGGACGAAGCCGTCCCCGCTTGGGATTCGAGAAGCTGGGAGACGGCGCGATTGCCGATCGATTGCTGCAGCTGCAGCCATGGATCCGCGCCGTGGCGCGCCTTCAAGATGGCGTCCCCCTCAGTCCGCTGCGCTGGCGCCGTTCCCCTCGGAAGCCGCGAAGCCCAGGCGGGGCCCGCAGAGGAGCGGGAGTTCGGAGAAGAATGCTTCTTCATTCCAATCCCCTTCCGTGAAAAGAAAGTGTCGCAGTCCGGCGTTCAATCCGGCCGCGTACCGCCGCAGATCCGATCCGCGCCGGCGCCGCCGCTAATCTTCGATAAAGCCGACGTGCCGGAGGAACCGCGCCAGCAGCACGGCCGCCTGGGCCCTGTTGACCCGGTCCTGCGGGGCGAACGTGCCGTCCGGCATACCGGAGACCAGTCCCGCATTCGCCGCCCGGGCCGCTGCAGCAGCCGCCCCCCGTTTCCGTCCAGCGATCCGGTGAACGGATTGCTGGACGAATCGCCGATGGCGCCGATCGGCATCCATCCGCCGTTATCCGGCCCGTCTCCGTCGAAATCGTATCCGGCCAGATCGATATCGGCCCCCAGCCGGTAATGCGCGCCCATATTGAAGCGGATAGCGGACAATCCGTCGGCATCCGTTACGATGAACGGGCATTCCTTCGAACCGTCTCCCGCCGGATCGCACGCCGCGCGGGCTTCCCTTTCATACGGCCATAAGGAGAAAGCCTGCAGGAGCACGAGCAGGGCCAACGCGTACAGAATCGTCTTTTTCATTATTTCTATTTCCCTTCTTTGGAGTCTATCGAACGAGGACGAAACTTAACATTTTTTAGTATAATTTAGCGGACAACGTCCGTTCTATTCCCTCTAGGGGGGATTTATTGCTCGCTTGTTATACCCCCTGACAGATGCCTTAGCCGAACGCCGCGGCCCATTCGCGGAATGCCGGCATCCCCGTCCGGCCTTGCCCCCGGTTCCGACATCGGCCCTTAACGTTCCAGGCACACTCTCCGAAGTCCCCACATATACATAGGGTGGTGGAATTTTTGTTCAGGACAGGGGGCTTGGCTTAACGATGATGCGTGATCAGGAACGGCTCGCGCTGGAGGCGGCTATCGCGGACATTACGGAAATCGCGGAGCGGTTCGGGCTCGACTTCTATCCGATGAGATACGAGATTTGTCCCGCGGATATCATCTATACGTTCGGCGCTTACGGAATGCCGACGCGCTTCAGCCACTGGAGCTTCGGCAAAACCTTTAATCGAATGAAGATGCAATACGACCTCGGCCTTAGCAAAATCTACGAGCTCGTCATCAACTCCAATCCCTGCTACGCCTTTCTGCTGGACGGCAACTCCCTGGTGCAGAACAAGCTGATCGTCGCCCACGTTCTCGCACACTGCGACTTTTTCAAGAACAACGCCCGTTTCTCCGCTTCCAACCGCAATATGGTCGAGAGCATGTCCGCCGCCGCAGAGCGCATCAGCGGATATGAGCTCGAATTCGGGGCAGCGGAGGTCGAACGCTTCCTCGATGCGGTCATGGCGATCCAGGAGCATGTCGATCCGGTCATTCGCAAGCCTTACGGCCTCGACCGGAAGCACTATATGGAGACGCAGCGGCGGCGGGAGAAGAAGGAGCGCCCCAGTCGCCCCTCCTCCCCTTACGACGACCTGTGGGATCTGGAGAGTTACGAAGCGGACGGCCAGGACCAGGATCGCGGAGACGGCGGCGGCGATCCGAAGCGCTTTCCGGTCCATCCGGAGAAGGATCTCGTCTGGTTCGTCCAACAGTTCTCTCCCGCGCTTGAAGATTGGCAGCGAGATATTATGAGCATTATCCGCGAGGAAATGCTCTACTTCTGGCCGCAGATCGAGACGAAAATCATGAACGAAGGCTGGGCCTCGTACTGGCACCAGAGAATCATGCGGGAGCTCCCGCTGACGAGCGAGGAGACGGTCGAATACGCCAAGCTCAATTCAGCCGTCGTGCAGCCCTCCAGACATTCGCTTAATCCGTACTATTTGGGGCTGAAAATATTCGAGGATATCGAGAAAAGGTTCGGCCGAGAGAAAATATTCGAGGTCCGCGAGCTCGATTCCGACGCTTCCTTCCTGCGCAACTACTTGACGAAAGAGCTGACGGAAGAGCTCGACCTGTATATTTTCGAGAAGAAGGGGCAGGAGTGGAAAATTACCGACAAGGGCTGGGAGCAGGTCCGGGATCAGCTGGTATTCTCCCGCGTCAACGGAGGCTTCCCTTATCTCGAGGTCACGGATGCGGACTATCAGCGGGGCGGCGAGCTGTATGTGACGCACCGTTACGAGGGCACGGAGCTTGACTTGAAGTATGTGGAACGGACGCTTCCCTACCTTGTTGCGCTCTGGGGCAAGCCCGTGCATCTGGAGACGGTGTTCGACGACAAGAAGGTGCTGTTCTCCTGCGACGGCAAGAAGACGAACCGGCGCAGCCTGTAACGCAGTACCGCCGCAGCGGCACGCGCTCCGCGGACGCGAATATGTCGAGGGGACGGCCCACAGGTGTAAAAATGGGGAAAATGGCTCAATCTACTTCTGTCGCAACCATCTGCCAAAGGAGTGATTCAAGCTATGACCTCTACGACCGCAACGCCCCGGCGTCCGACCTCCTTCCCGCCGCAGCATCAGAACGCACAGCCCGGCATCGAGCAGAACATGAACCCGAAGCCGGAGTCCGAGTCCCCGGTCTACAAGCCGGCCGGCAAGCTGACAGGCAAAGCCGCGCTCGTCACCGGCGGAGACAGCGGCATCGGGCGGGCGGTGTCCATCGTCTACGCCAAGGAAGGCGCCGACGTCGCCGTCCTGTATCTGAACGAGGACGCCGATGCCGAAGAGACGAAGCGTCAGGTGGAAGCCGAAGGAAGACGCTGCCTGTTGATCAAGGGAGATATCGGCGATCCGGCTTTCTGCCAGCAAGCGGTGGAGCAGGCGGTCGGCTCGCTCGGCCGCTTGGACATACTCGTTAACAACGCCGCCGAGCAGCATCCACAGAGCAAGATCGAGCAGATTACCCCGGAGCAGCTCGAGCGGACGTTCCGGACGAACGTGTTCGCCATGTTTTACCTGACGCAGGCGGCGATGCCGCACCTGTCTTCGGGCTCTTCGATTATTAACACCGCTTCGATTACCGCTTATCGCGGAAGCCCGAACCTGCTCGATTACTCCGCGACCAAAGGAGCGATCGTCTCCTTCACTCGAGCGCTCTCCCAGAACGTCGTCGGACAAGGCATCCGCGTGAACGCCGTAGCGCCCGGCCCGGTCTGGACGCCGCTCATCCCGTCGACATTCGACGCCCAGCAGGTCGCGCAATTCGGAGCCGATACGCCGATGAAGCGCGCCGGCCAGCCGGATGAGCTGGCTCCGGCTTACGTCTATCTGGCCAGCGAGGACTCCTCCTATGTGGCGGGCCAGGTGCTGCACGTCAACGGCGGAGAAATCGTGAACGGATAGAAGCGTGCAAGCATAAACGGCTTACGCGGTCCTTGGGACCGGCGGGATAACGTTTATGTCGGAGGTGATTCAGATAAGGATAACGAATTTTATACTTTCTGAATCACCAAGAAAAAGAAGCTGCCCGGCCGTGAGGTCCGAGCAGCTTCTTCCCGTTTGTTAACCGTGGGCGACCTTCAGCTTCACCGAGCTGAAGTCCGTTCGGTAATAGCGGATCATCACGGTGAGCCCCAGCGCGACAAGGAAGGAATAGAGCGCCAGCCACGCGCCCATGCTTCCCCATTCGAATACGGTGACGAACAAGTAGGTCAGCGGGACGAACATGAACAGGCTCAGCACGAACGAGGCTCTCATCAGGAACGTCGTGTCTCCGATGCCCCGCAGTCCGCCGGCATAGAAATTGTAGAAGCCGTCGAAGATTTGCAAGTACGCCGACACTTGAATCAGGTGCGCGGCCAGCTCGTAGACGCCGGGATCGGTGCTGTACATCCTGGCGATCGGAACGGCCCAGATCAACTCCGCCGTGCCGAGCAATATAAGGAAAATCGCTCCCAGCACAGCCGTGTTCGTACCGGCCTTCTTCGCCCTGTCCGGCCGGCCTTCCCCGATGCCTTGGCCGACGAGAATCGTCGCCGTCGAACCGAACGCGAATGCGGGCATAAAGCCGAACGACATCACGCTGAGCGCCACCTCGTTGGCGGCTGCCGCCAAATCCCCAAGCGTAAGGACGAACATCGTAAAGATGTACATCGAGACGCTCATCGAGAACTCCTGCAATCCCAGCTTGCCGCTCTCTTGAGAAATCAGCTTGAGCTCCTTCCAGTCCGGGTTTTGCAGCTTTCTCGTCTGGTACCGCTTATGCATCGGGCCCCAGAAGACGAGCAGACAGACCGCCAACTGCACCGCTTCGCCGATCAGCAGCGCATAGCCGGCTCCGATGATGCCCATGTCGGGCAAGCCCCAATGCCCGTACGTCAGGCCGTACGTCAGGCCGACCATCAGCACGTTCGCGATGATGGACACGATCATCGAGGTGCGGGTGTCCCCGACTCCCCGGAAGAAGCCGTGGAATACGAAGCTGATGATGCCGAACGCCATGGCGTAGAAGCGCAGCTCCAAGTATTCGCCTCCGGTGGCGACAAGCTCGGCCGAGCCGCCGGTCAGCCGCAGCACGGCCCCGCTGGCAAGCCAGCCGGCAAGCGCGATCAGCAGCGCCACGCCGAGACTGACGACGAGCGCCAGGTACATGCGCTGCATGCCCTTGCGCATTTCTCCCGCTCCGAAATTTTGCGCGACGAGGTAATTGATCGAATGACCGATTCCCGAGAAAATCGCGAATACGTTGTACATAATAATATTGGATACGCCGACAACGGCAATGACCACGTAGCCGAGGTCCCCGACCAGAATCAAATTGATCGTGCCCGTCAGCGTTTGGGTCGCAAATGCGAACAAAGATGGGAGCGCCAGCAGGAGAATCCCGTACCAGCTCTTAAGCAGCTTCATGAAGTTAAACCTTCTTCGAATAGAATGAATTCAATTTCACCATTCTGCCGGAGAACGCAAATCTAGTCAAGATGGAAAATGTTATTTCTTCGTTAAATTTTGAACGCGATCAGACGCAATCTGCAGTAGTCCGCCGTCCAGACGGCTCCGTCGAAGAGCGTCCCCTCCAGCAGCTTCGCCGCATCGGCGATCCATCGCTCGGCCTCCGCAGGCTCGGCGTCCGGGAACATCGCCGTACCGAACATCTGGAGCCAATTGGTCATTCCAGCCTCCCCGTTGGCCAGCCGCGTCGGCCGGTCCAGCAAAATCGCCGTCCGCACCTCCATTCCGTGCCGCTCCAGCAAGGAGGCATATTGGCCCACCGTCGGAAAATACCAGGGCATGACGAAGCGGTCCTCGGCTCCTGCCTCCCGCATCGCCTGTCGAACGGCGGACACGATCGTCTGTACGTTTCCGCTGCCGCCGAACTCCGCCACCAGCCTTCCTCCTCGTTCGAGTCCCGACAAGAGGCCGCGGATGGCGGCTTCTGGGTCGGTCATCCAATGCAGCGCCGCATTGCTGAAGACGGCGTCGTACCGGAAATCTGCGGCCCAGTCCATTCCGTTCACGCAGCGGAACGATAGCTGCGGGTACTTCGTTCGCGCTCGTTCGACCATTTCCGGGGAAATATCGATTCCGTGCACCTCTGCTCCCGCCGCCGCAATCCGCGCCGCCAAGTCCCCCGTACCGCATCCGAAGTCGAGAATCTTCTCCCCTTCGGCCGGGCTCAGCCATTCCACCAGATCCTCTCCATAGCGGGAAACGAAGCTCATGGCTTCATCGTACCCGTCCGCCTGCCAATGGATCTTTTGCCGGATCTTCTCCATCAGAACGCTCTCCCTGTCTCGAACGGTTTAAGCAGCGGCTCCAGCTCCGGCTCGATTTCCGCAACCGGCGTCGTCGTTTCGTATCTCCCCCGCACCTCGCCGCTACGATCGATCACGAATTTCGTGAAGTTCCACTTGATCTCATCTCCGGCATACAGTTCGGGGTATTTTTCCTGCAAAAAGACGCTCATCCGAAGCCCTTCCGGAGAGCCGGCATCGAACCCCCGGAACGGCGCCCGTTCGGTCAGAAACGGAAACAAGGGATGGGCGTTCGGGCCCCGGACCTCCGTTTTCCCGAACAGGGCAAACGTAACTCCGAAGCTCGTTCCGCAATACTCGCGCACCTCCGCGTCGCTTCCCGGCTCCTTCCCGTTAAACTGGTTGCAGGGGAACGCAAGCACTTCAAACCCCCGCTCCCTGTGTTTGACGTACAGCTTCTGAAGCTCGGGGAATTGGCGGGAATAGCTGCATCTGCTGGCCGTGTTGACGATCAGAAGCACTTTTCCCCGGTATACGGACATGTTAACGGGAGTGCCGTTTATCGCGTGAACTTGAAAATCGTAAATGGACATCCGAGTTCCCTCCGATTTCGTTTCGTTAATCTAACGATAATACGGAGTCAACTATTGGTCTAATATATAAAAAATATAATATTGATAGTTTATTCGAATAAAACTTTCTTATGTCTGCCGCACCTCCGGAACGGAGACCTTGCCGACCGGGACCTGTCTGCAACGTAAAAAACCAAACCGCGAGGGTTTGGCTTTTGTTTCCTTGCAGCGATACAGTTTACTTCTTCCAGAACAACGATGGCTTTGGAAACGTCTTGTACTTCGTGCTGTCTTCTTTGGCCAGATGCTGTACCTTGCTTACATTCGCCTCAGACACAGTAGCAAATTTGCTGTCACTACTCCAGGGCTGCTCAAAGTAAACCTTTCGAGCCTTTGGATCAAAAGCCTCAACAAGATTCAAATTAACGATGTTCGTTCTGTCCAAGCGTTCGAAGCCGACATCCTTCAATACGATCATCAGCTCTTCGAGCGTGGTGGGGTAATAATACATAGCATCCTTAGTCTGGAATACCGGCCCGTCCGGTGTCGGGCGAATGAGAAGAACGTCCGCAGGATCGACCTTGACGGGATTTCCCTCCGAGTCAAGAAGCGCTATGTACGACATGATCACCCCTCCATTCGTATGAAGCTCAAGACTACTTCAGCTCTTCGGGCACAGCCGGTCTGTGCAGCACCCATACGCAAGCCGTGCTGACGAACAGTACGGCCATCAATCCGAGCCCTTTGGACAAGGATACGATGATTTTCTTCTTCATTCTACTTCCCTCCTTCTTGTTTAGGTATAAGCAATATGGCGTGAAACAATGAAACCATAATTAGAGAAGCGTCCATCCAGTAGAAATTACCGGCGACGATCGCCAGCGACACCAGCTTCATATAAGGATAATACTTCTCCGGAATTCTCGCATATCCTTTTATATTTCTCGGTGCATAGATCAGGACGAACAGCAAATTCAATGCGATGAGGTAAGGCAGCCACTCTTCCGGAAGACGAATCAACGGCGCCGCGCAAATGAGCAGAACGGACAGAACCGTACAAATCTTCGACGAGTGCAGATGGTAGCCGCCGGCAAAAAACCGGAGAACGATGAAATAGAGCAAGGTGTACGCCGTAACGACAAAGGTGTCCAAAAACAACGACACGATAAGAATTAAAAATATGGTAATACCTGCATGTAATATAATATACAAAGAATAGGCCATAACTGCAATACTTGGCGTATTTTCTGGTTCCTGTTTTTTGAGATAGCCGGCAATTTCGTTGGAAAGCTTATTGATCACCTTGACCATCCTTCCTCACGGAAAAATAAATAAGTATGACCAGAATTACTAGAATTGTAACGGTGACAATGTACACGTAATAGGGCAAGTAGACGGCAGACAAATAGAGCCCGTTAACGAGAGCGATCACGATAATCGCCAGCAGCAGAAAGAGATAGAACAGCTTGTTGCCCTTCAGCGATTGCTTGTAAAACCGGCTGCTGGATTCGATATAGCTGAAGCCGCCGTTGCTCAGATGGACGAACACGGAGACGATGCCGAGCACCAACGCGGTCGCGAGCTGGACGACAAAGCCGTTATCCGTGTACGGAAGCACTTCGGAAAATACGCGATATTTAATGAAAATGTTGATAAGCAGCCATTGGACCAGCGAAAAAACGACAAAGGAGATGACCACCATAATGGTAGAATGCAGCAATCTTACCCGTAAAATAATGGTCGTCAGGAATAGGAAGAGAAAGACGTTAATCAACGCCGATATCGGTTGCAGCGACTCTACCTGCAGCGTATTGGAAACAAAGGCCAGAATAAACGACACGACGGCAAACCGCAAAATGTTGTCCTTCACGCTGAATCTGAAAAGCTTCATGGTAAAAATGAAAAAGAACAGAAATTCAATCGTTGATGCCAAAATAAACTTCGCGAATAACATGAAGCGCCTCCAACAAATCAAGTAATATGACCTAGTCCTATTCTATCAAATTATGGCGCATAATTACTTGTTTTTTTATCCAGTCCTCGTTCCGGAAGCATAATTTGTCGTCATTCGCTCCCTGACCGTTCATCCCAACCGCAAATTTCAGCATTTACGAGAATTCTCCCGGCCCGGAAAATAGGTTGATCAGGCTGATGCTCCGGCCGCCATCGCATCGAACGATCCGGACAGCGGCTTGTCCCGATTCGCCAGGTCGGGGGATCGGCCATTTGAACTACGCCTTCTCCGGCATTCGGGACGGCGAGGCCGCCATGAGCGGCGCGGCCAAGGTCCCCCGGCCGCACAAAAAAAACGACCGGAACCTTCATCGCCTACGAAGATCCCGAGTCGATCGGTTATAAAGCCGATCCGGACGCTCAAGCCGAGCCGTTAGTCCGGAATCGGCGGCCGCGAAGCCTGTCGCTGTTCCGCTTCTTCGGCCGCCCCCGCCCCGCCCGAACGGCTGGCGGTTCGCCGGACGCCCGCTTCAGCGGTTCAGCAGGCTGCCGACGTACCGCAGCAGCTCGTTGGCGCACACCGGGCAGTATTGATGCTCGTCGATGAGCCGCTTCGTCACCTCGTTAATGCGTTTAAGCTGGCTCTCGTCGGGCGTTTTCGTCGAGGTCGTAATTTTCACAATATCCTTGAGATCCGTGAACAGCTTCTTCTCAATCGCCTCGCGCAGCCGGTCGTGCATGCTGTAGTCGAACTTCTTGCCCTTCCGGGAATAGGCCGACAGGCGGATGAGAATTTCTTCGCGGAACGCCTTCTTCGCATTCTCCGACACGCCGATCTGTTCCTCGATGGAACGCATCAGCCTCTCGTCCGGGTCCATCTCTTCGCCGGTGAGCGGATCTTTGATCTTCGACCAGTTGCAGTAGGCCTCGATGTTGTCGAGATAGTTCTCGAACAGCGTTCGGGCGGACTCCTCGAACGAATAGACGAACGCCTTCTGGATCTCCTTCTTCGCCAGGTTGTCGAACTCCTTGCGGGCGACGGAGATGTAGTTCAAATACTTCTCCCGCTCTTCCTTCGTGATCGAAGGATGCTGGTCGAGGCCGTCCTTGAGCGCGCGCAGAACATCCAGCGCGTTAATGCACGGCAGGTCGTGCTTAATGAGCGCGCTGGAGATCCGGTTGATCACGTAGCGCGGATCGATGCCGGACATGCCCTCCTCGCTGAACTCGTTCTGCATCTCCTTCAGATCGGCTTCCTTGTAGCCCTCCACTTCTTCCCCGTCGTACATTCGCATTTTTTTGACCAGATCCATTCCTTGCTTCTTCGATTCCTTAAGCCGCGTCATAATCGAGAAGATTGCGGCGGCCCGCAGCGCATGGGGCGCAATATGGATGTGGCTCATGTCGGACTGGCCGATCAGCTTCGTATAAATCTTCTCTTCCTCGGACACTTTCAGATTGTACGGAATCGGCATGACGATCATGCGCGACTGCAGCGCTTCGTTCTTCTTGTTGGCGATGAACGCCTTGTACTCCGATTCGTTCGTGTGAGCGATAATCATCTCGTCCGCGCTGATGAGCGCGAACCGGCCGGCCTTGAAATTGCCCTCCTGCGTCAGCGAGAGCAGATTCCACAGAAATTTCTCGTCGCACTTGAGCATCTCCTGGAATTCCATCAGCCCTCTGTTCGCCTTGTTCAGCTCTCCGTCGAAACGGTACGCTCTCGGGTCCGACTCCGAGCCGTATTCGGTAATCGTCGAGAAATCGATGCTTCCCGTCAGATCGGCAATGTCCTGAGACTTCGGATCGGAGGGACTGAACGTCCCGATGCCGACGCGGTTTTTCTCCGAGATCAGCACGCGCTCGATCGGCACCGTCTCGATGTCGTTGCCGAATTCCGTCTTCAGCCTCATCTGGCACGACGGGCACAGATCGCCTTCAATCCGCACGCCCAGCTCCTTCTCGATCTCCGGACGAAGCTCGTCGGGAATCAGGTGCAGAGGGTCCTCCTGCATCGGACAGCCCTTAATCGCGTAGACGGCCCCCCTCGGCGTTCTGGAATACTGTTCGAGCCCTTTCTTAAGCAGGGTGACAATCGTCGATTTGCCCCCGCTGACGGGGCCCATAAGCAGCAAAATCCGCTTTCGCACGTCCAGCCTTCTGGCCGCCGAGTGGAAATACTCCTCCACCAGCTTCTCCATCGTCCGGTCCAATCCGAAAATCTCGGAGTTAAAAAACTTGTATTTTTTGCTTCCGCCCGACTCTTCCACCCCATGGGACACGATCATATCGTAAACCCGGGCGTGAGCGGTCATCGCCGGAGAATTGTCGCGGCGAAGTATGTCGATATAATCCCGAAAAGTCCCCGACCAGCTTAATTTCTCACTCTCGGCCCGATACTCTGAGATCCGACTGAAGATATCCATGCCGCTTCCTCCTCGCAGCTTTCTCTGCTCTAAACTTGACGTAATCTATTCTTATGCGGGTGGGGGGACGAATTTGACCTGACATTCGCTGTCATGGCCATTTCCCCCGTTCTCCGTATGCTATAATGGCGTTATTCCAACCTGCTCTTCGCCCAATCGGAAGGAGGATTTCGTCTTGGCCGTCAAACTGGAAACCGAGCTGTATCCGCCGGTCAAAAAGTTCTTCGTCTCCCGGGGATACGAAGTCAAATCGGAAATCCGCGGCTGCGATCTCGTCGCGTACAGGCCGGACGAGCGGCAGAACGATCCGGTCGCGACGATCGTGGAGATGAAGA
The DNA here is from genome assembly GCF_042654645.1 of Cohnella hongkongensis. Classification (NCBI taxonomy): domain Bacteria; kingdom Bacillati; phylum Bacillota; class Bacilli; order Caryophanales; family Paenibacillaceae; genus Cohnella; species Cohnella hongkongensis. The sequence continues at coordinate 158,146 of NZ_JBHSEP010000010.1, forward strand.
AGACGTTCACGCTGGCTCTGCTGCTGCAAGGAATCGACCGTCAGAAGACCGGCGCGTCCGTCTGGCTCGCAGTGGAGAGAAACCGGGTCAAAAAAGGGGCGCACAATCAGAGGTTCGGCGAGATTGCCCAGCTGTGCCGCCGGTTGAATCTGGGCTTGATGACCGTGACCTTCTACCGGACGAAGCCGCCGGTTATCGACGTCTGGTGCGAGCCGGCGGAGACCCGCGCAGGAGCGGCTCTCGGTCTCCCTGCGGCGGCGGAATCCGCCGCCGCATACGCCCTGCAGCCGACGAGAAGGAGCGCCGCGAAGGCCGGGAAGCTCTTGAAGGAGTTCAACGCCCGCAGCGGCGATTATAATGTCGGGGGGAGCGCGAAGCGAAAGCTTGTGACGGCTTACAGGGAGAGAGCGATTCAGTGCGCGCTGGCGCTCGCCTGCCATGGGCCTTCCGCGCCGCGCCAAGTCCGGGACTGGACGGGCTGTCCGAATGCGGGCTCCATGCTGAGGGAGAACGTCTACGGCTGGTTCCGGCGCATTCGCAAAGGCCTGTACGAGCTGGCGCCGGCCGGAGACGCGGCTTTAGCCGACTATGCGCATGTCGTTCAAGTATGGGCCCGGCAGTTCCCGTGGGCCGGCGCTTATGCGGACAATCCGTCGGCGGAGCGTGCGGAAGGAGCCGGGAACGGATGAACGAAGAGCGCGATGCGATTGACCTCGGCCCTCCGGCATCGTACCCCGGGCTGCCGGCCGAGGTGACGGTCGACGGGGCTCCTTACTGGCTTGTCCGAGGCTCCGGCGAGGAGTACCGGCTGCTGATGGCGGTTTGTCCTCATGCAGGAGGCGACGTCCGTCCGCATGAGGGCATCTTCTTCTGTCCGCTGCACTTCTGGACGTTCGACGGAGAAACCGGGGTCTGTCTGAACGACCCCGATCATCGATTGCCGTATCGCAAGGTGATTGAGAGAAGCGGACGTCTCTATGCGGTCGGCGAGCCATGTTATGAATAATCAGTAGCGGGACCATCGTCCCGTAAACTCCCCAATGCTCTCCGCCAGTCTCGCCACCCCTTGCCTGATCTGACGCTCGTCGGCAAAGGCATGCGTAAGCCGGATCGTGTTCGGCTTCGGGTCCTTCGCATAGAACGGCGCTCCGGGCTGAAAAATGACCCCCTTCAGCCAGGCGCCCCGAAGCAGCGCTTCCCCGTCCAGGCCGGAAGGCAGAACGAGCCAGAGATGAAGCCCGCCGCTCGGCTCCGCCCATGTCAGATCCTCTATCCCTTGCCGGGACAGCTCCTCCGTCATTTTTCTCTTGCGTTCCCGGCATTGAACCCGAAGCATGTCGATGAGCGGCTCCAGCGGCTGCTCCGAGATAAGCTTCGCCAGCGCCCGCTGTTCGATCGGACCGAGCGCGTACTTGAGGACATGCTCTCCGTCCGCCGGAGACGGGCGATGAAAGACGTCCGCCGTTCCCGCGATCCATCCGATGCGCGATCCCGCGATCAGCCCCGGAGGGAGCTGGCCGATGGACAGCACGCCGGCGTCCAGCCGCTTCGGAGGCGCGCTCTCTTCCCGCTCGTAGATCAGCATCTCCTGCCTGTCGTCGGTAACGAGCAGCACGCCGGCCTCCTGGCAGCGATGGAAGACGGCCGCTCTATATTCGTCGTTCCACCTGGCGCCTTCCGGCTCCGTGCAGGAGGGCGCGATATAGACCATTTTCGGACGATACCGGAACAGGGCGTTCGTCAGCGCTTCCGGGTTCATCCCCCTGCGGTCTCCTTCGACCGCTTCCACCCGGATACCGGCTTTCCGGAACGCCTGCAGCGACGTCCGGGACGTCAGCCGTTCGGTCAATACGACGTCTCCGGGCTGCAGCGCCGCGCCGATGATCCAGTTCAGCGCGCCGTCCGCCCCTTTCGTAAGCCGAACGCGGCTGCCGGCCCCTCCGGTCTTCCCGTGCAGCAGGCTTGCCGACAACCGGCTCTTCAGCTCCTCTTCCCGGCTGCCCGGCTTGCGCCGCCCCGTCTCCGGCTCCTCCGCGGCCATCGCCGCCGCTGCGGCTTCCACGCGCTCCTCCCAATCCGACGAGGAAACGAGTCCTTCCTTAGGCCATCCGCCCATCCAATTGATGATCGAACTCAAGCCGATTCCCTCCCCCTCGATGTTGGCCACGGTTCATGTATATGCCCGGAGACGGAAGTTCATCAACTCTTCGGTTTTGTTCACAACTTTTTGCGTTTTCTTTTCGGTGAGGGTTGGTTATAATAAAGGGTAGTTAATCGGAGGTGTAGGATATGTTCCTTTCGACAGCAGGCGAAGCGGCACAACAGGTGATCTTATTCGGAATGTCCCACAAATTCTGGATCGTCGTTCTTGTCATGGCTTTGTTCGTCGTCTCGATTCTGACAGCCGCGTATAACGATGATAAAACCAAAGGCCTCTGAAATAGCCGCCGACAAGACCGGGACCGCAAGGTTCCGGTTTTGCCTTGTCTGAGTCGTCTCCGACGTAAACGTTATCCCGCCGGTCCCAAGGACGGCGTAAGCCGTTTATGCTTGCGAAAGCGAAAAACCGTCCCTAAGGACGGTTTTTTTGCGCCGGTTATTTTACAGCCCGTGCATGTCTTTCACGCATGCGGCGCACACGTACCGCTCCTTGAACTCTCCGACGGATTCCATCGAGGAGCAGAACACGCACCGGGGCCGATAACGTTCCAAAATGATATGATCGCCTTGAACCAATATCTCTACGGGATCCCCTTCATTCATCTGGTACCGTTTGCGCAACGATTTCGGAAGAACAATTCTTCCTAATTGATCGACTTTACGAACTACGCCTGCAGGTTTCAATGCAGTTCCTCCATTTCATACGCTAATCTAGCTGGTTGTCTCGAAACCCTTTAGCCTCTTTAGACCACTCTATACGGTTCGATACGCAGTGCCTTTTCCCTTCCCCATATCCAATTTGCTTAGAATTATGCAATTTTCGACAATTTACATCGAAAATACGGGAATCATGTCGAAATAGAAGCTCAAGTCAACGGGAAATCGTTCTGCCGCAGCGCCTCGAACACGACAATCGCCGCCGAATTGGCCAGATTCAGCGACCGAACCTTGTCCGTCATCGGGATTCGCATGCACGTCTCGGCATGGGCGTCCAGCATCTCCTGCGGCAGCCCCTTCGTCTCCCGTCCGAATACGAAAAAGTCGCCTTCGCGAAATTCGAAGTCGGTATACCGCTTCGTCGCGCGCGTGCTGGCGAAATAAAACGCCGCCCCGGAATGGGCCTCCTTGACTTCTTCGAACGAGTCGTAATAGGTGATATGAACGGAGTGCCAGTAATCCAGCCCCGCTCTCTTCAGCACCTTATCGTCGGTCGAAAAGCCGAGCGGCCGCACCAGGTGCAGATGGGTGCCGGTCGCCGCGCACGTTCTGGCAATATTGCCCGTATTGGCCGGAATTTCCGGATTTACGAGCACAATGTGAAAAGGCATTCTCTCCGTTGCTCCTTCTCGCGGAAAAATCGAAATAGCGGCTTAACGCCGCTATTTCCGTCGCCCGTATGCCAACGATTACCCGTTGCGGTTTTGAAAATCGCGCATAAAGCTCGCCAGAGCTTGCACGCTTTCGAGCGGGACGGCGTTGTAGATCGAAGCCCGCAAGCCGCCGACGCTGCGATGCCCCTTCAATCCGATAAAGCCTTGAGCTTCGGACTCCTTGACGAATTGCTTCTCCAGCTCCTCGGACGCCAGACGGAAGGTCACGTTCATCAGCGAACGGCTTCCGGCTTCCGCGAATCCGCGGTAGAAGCCTTCGCTGGAGTCGATCCTGTCGTACAGAAGCGCCGCTTTCTCGCGATTGCGAGCTTCCATCCCGGTGGCTCCTCCGTTAGCCTTCACCCACTTCAGCACTTCTCCCGCCATGTAGATGGCGAACGTGGGAGGCGTATTGTAGAGAGAGTCCGCTTTGGCATGGGTCGAATAGCGGAGCATCGTCGGAACGGCGCCTTCGGGCTTGACGATCAAGTCCTCTCGGATAAGAACGATCGTGACGCCGGAAGGACCGAGGTTTTTCTGCGCGCCGGCGTAGATCAGTCCGAACTTCGACACGTCGATCGGGCGGCATAGAATGTCGCTCGACATATCTCCGACCAGCGGCACGCTGCCCGTATCCGGGAATTCCGACCACTGCGTTCCTTCAATCGTTTCGTTGGACGTCAGATGCACATAAGCCGCATGATCCGGCAGCTTCAGCTCTTCGGCGGAAGGAACGCGCTTGTAGGCGTCGGCTTCCGACGAAGCGGCAATCGCCACCTCTCCGAACAGCTTCGCCTCCTCGATCGCTTTTTTCGCCCAACTGCCCGTAGCCACGTAAGCCGCCGTCTGGCCCGCTCGAAGCAGGTTCATCGGCACCATGGCGAACTGCGTGCTGGCTCCGCCTTGAACGAACAGCACCTTGTAGCCTTCCGGAACTCCGAGCAGCTCGCGCAGCAGCGATTCCGTCTCGTAATGGACCTTCTCGTAGATCGCTCCCCGATGAGACATCTCCATCAGGGACATGCCGCTGTCCCCGTATTCGACAAACTGCTTCTGCGCGTTTTGAAGCACGTCGAGCGGCAGCGCCGCCGGACCGGCGTTAAAATTGTATGCGCGGTTGGCCATCTCGTCCCCACCTTAGTCTGGAATCATAATAGGCTTATCATATCAGAGCTTTAAGCCGCTCGGCAACCTCTATCCGTCTGATTTCACCAAATGATCAGCTTATTTCCGAACGAAAGCGATACCATTATCATAAAACCTTCGTCTTTAGAACATATTAAAAGCACAGCCCTCATTCCCGGAGGAAGAAGACTGTGCTTTCTCTTAAGCAAGAACGACCAGATTAGCAGTCGAAATACAGGCTGTACTCGTGCGGGTGAACGCGGATGGATACCGCCTTCGCTTCCGCGCGCTTCACGCCGACGTAGTTCTCGATGAACTCCTTGGAGAAGACGCCGCCTTCCGTCAAGAAATCGTGGTCCGCTTCCAGAGCGTCCAACGCTTCGTCCAGGTTGCCCGGAACGCTGCGGATTTCTTTCTTCTGCTCGTCGGACAGCTCGTAAATGTTCGTGTCGAAAGGACCGTAGCCGAGAGCGGACGGATCGATCTTGCGCTTGATCCCGTCCAGACCGGCCATCAGCATCGCCGAGAAGGCCAGGTAAGGGTTGGCGGTCGAGTCCGGAGTACGGAACTCGATGCGGCAGCCCTTCGGCGTGACGGCTGCGACCGGAATGCGAACCGCGGCGGAACGGTTGCCCTTGGAGTAAACCAGGTTAACCGGCGCTTCGTAGCCGGGGACGAGACGCTTGAACGAGTTCGTGGACGGGTTCGTAATCGCGATCAGCGCAGGGGCGTGATACAGAATGCCGCCGATATAGTTCAGCGCAAGCTGGCTGAGGTTCGCGTAGGCGCCCTTTTCGTAGAACAGCGGATTGCCTTCGTTAAAGATCGATTGGTGAACGTGCATCCCGCTGCCGTTGTCTCCGAAGAGCGGCTTCGGCATGAACGTGGCGACTTTGCCGTACTGGCGAGCCACGTTATGCACGATATATTTATATTTCATAAGGTTGTCAGCCGTTTTCGTCAGCGTATCGAAGCGGAAATTGATCTCCGCTTGGCCCGCCGTAGCCACCTCGTGGTGATGGCGCTCGACGCGCAGGCCGCTTTCCTGCATCAGCCGAACCATTTCGCTGCGAATGTCCTGTTGGGAGTCGACCGGAGCAACCGGCACGTACCCGCCCTTGACGCCGACCTTGAACCCGAGGTTGCCGCCTTCTTCTTTGCGGTTCGTGTTCCATGCCGCTTCTTCGGAGTCGACGAAGTAGGAGGAAGCGTTCATCGTGGACTCGTAGCGCACGTCGTCGAACACGAAAAACTCGGATTCGGGAGCGAAGAACGCATCCGTTCCTACGCCCGTCTTCTGCAAATATTCTTCCGCCTTGTGGGCGATGGAACGCGGATCGCGGTCGTAGCGCTGGCCGTCCGGCGTATAGATGTTACAAATAACGATCAAAGTCGAATGAGCCGTGAACGGATCCACATATACAGATTCGGTATCCGGCATCATAACCATATCGGATTCTTCGATTCCGCGGAAGCCGTGAATGGAGGAACCGTCGAAGGCCACGCCATTAACGAATGTCTCCGCATCTACTTCCGTAGCCGGCAGCGTAATGTGATGACCGCGGCCTGCAAGATCGACAAAGCGGAAGTCTACGAATTCGATGCTTTTTTCCTTAATAAGATCCAGTACTTGTTGAACAGACATTTGAATTTCCTCCCCATTTCCGAACATTAAGTTCATAAAACCGATCTAATGTTCAAGTTTTCACCGAACTTATGAAGTTATTATAAAACTCTCCTATAGGAGCGTCAATACTTATGTCAGGTATTTTTTGCGATGGTGTTAGCAATTCTCACAACTTCAACAAATGTTCATAAATAAAGCGCTGACGCATCCTCTGAACCGGTCTGTTCATGTATGCGTTTACGCTCGTTCCGCAGTTAAAAGCTGACATCGCTTTTTAATTCCAGACAAGTTTGGCGTTATCCTTGACAATTCGGCGTTCCTCGTCAGTTTCTCTTCCGCCTGCAAGCGGTTCCCTATTTCCGAACGAAGCCCGCACCTTCAGAAAAGCTCACGTCGCCTCCCGCGCCGCAATCCCTCCTCTTCCCGGAAACGCAAAAAGAACCGATGCTTCCGGATTTCCGGAATACATCGGCTCTCTCCCGCCATCAGCCTCTTTATTTGATCCAGGTGGCAAAAGCTTCCGCAGGCGCCTTCACCGTATCGAACCTCTTCCCGAGCAGCGGAGCGAGCTGTTCGAGCTCCTTCAGCAGCTTCGCGAACTGGTCCGGGAACAGCGACTGCACGCCGTCGCCCGTCGCCGAGTTGTCCGGGTCGGTGTGCATCTCGATGATCAGACCGTTCGCTCCCGCCGCTACCGAAGCTTTCGTCATCGTCTCGACCAGCTCGCGGCGGCCCGTGGCATGGCTCGGGTCGGCGATTACCGGAAGATGGGACAGCTGCTGAATAACCGGAATCGCCGTCAGATCGAACGTGTTGCGGGTATACGTCTCGAACGTGCGGATACCGCGCTCACAGAGCATGACGTTCGGATTGCCGCCCGCCAAAATATACTCGGCGGCGTTCAGCCATTCGTCGTACGTTGCGCTGAAGCCGCGTTTCAGCAGCACCGGGTTCTGAATCGTTCCCAGCTTGCGCAGCAAGTCGAAGTTCTGCATGTTCCGCGTTCCGACCTGCATAATGTCCGCATACTCTGCGCATATGTCGACGAACTCCGGCGCCATCACTTCGGTGATCGTTACGAGCCCGTACTTGTCTCCGGCCTCCTTCATCCACTTCAGCCCTTCCACGCCGATGCCCTGGAAGCTGTACGGGCCGGTCCGCGGCTTGAACGCTCCGCCGCGCAGCACTTGGCCGCCCGCCGCTTTGACCAGGCGGGCAATCTCGTCGATCTGCTCAGGCGTCTCCACCGCGCAGGGCCCGCCCATGACGACGAGATTGTCGCCGCCGATCTTCACGCCCTTGACCTCGATAATCGTATCGTCGGGGTGGAAATCCCGGCTGGCCAGCTTATACGATTTCGAAATCTTAATGACGTTCTCCACGCCTTTCATCGAGCGAATATGTTCGGCAAGCGTCGGCTCGGCTTTGCCGATAATGCCGATCACGGTGCGGTCCGTTCCTCGGGACACGTGCGCCTGCACGCCGGACTGTTCAATATAACGGACGATCTCTGCAATTCGCTCCTCTTGAATATGAGGGGAAGTAATGACGATCATGACCTTCACTCTCCTGAACATATTAACGCGTATACGCTTCAACGCTTATACGCTTTTAAGCACTAAAGTAAATATAAGATAGAAAAAGCCCCCTGTCAACCCTGCGAATTCGGAAGACGAGCCCGAATCGACCGGCATCGTTGGCGCTCGGCTTCTTGGGGCGATGGTGCAGGGCCGCATAGGGCGGCTTATACTTACCTTACATGTGAGCTCGAACCAGCCTGCGCTTGTCCTTGCGTTTGGCGCTGTAGACCGTCAGCGCGTATCGGATCAGGAAGTAGCAGAGCAGGCCGAGCAGGACGCCGTCGACTATCCCTCCGACAATCAGCTTCAGGTTCGTCAACAGCAGTCGGTTGACCCATTCGGGCACGAGCGGAAGATGGAAATCGAGATGCTTCGGCAAAATCCACCCGCCCATCTTCGAATTCGGGTATATCATCGGAATATAGATCACCTTCCCGATGACGAAGCCGATGAGCGCAGCAGGCAGATTGCCCCGCAGCAGCAGGCAAAGCGGGAAAATCAGCACGAACGCGACCCCCAGCGTCGGCAGCGTGAACATCTCGACGGCAATGCCGATCGCGAAGCCCATGGCCACAATGGAAGGGCCGCCTTTCGCTCTCAACAGCATGATATACTTGTACTTCAGCCAGCGGACAAGCGAACGCAACCCGCGCATAAGATGCTCCTTCCATGACGCAGACGGCTAACAGGCCGCCCTTACAGACTCGACTCCGCCGATTTGATCTTGACGTTGGGCAGCAGCTTGTTCGGGTTAACGGTCCGCTTGATCGGCCAGGTCGACGGATCCGACGAGTCGAACTGCTCCAGATAAGCGATCACTTCCTTCGTCAGCGCGGTAGGCGTCGACGCTCCCGACGTCACGGCCACGCGCTCGAGCCCCTGCAGCCATTCCTGCCTAATCTCGGACACGTCCGCGACCCGATAGGCCGGAACGCCCGCGATCTCCTGGGACACCTGCGCAAGCCGGTTGGAGTTGTTGCTGCGCGGATCGCCGACGACGATGCACAGCTGAGCCTCCCCGGCCTGGTTCGCGACGGCCTCCTGGCGAACCTGGGTGGCCAGGCAGATTTCGTTGTGGATTTCCGCGGTCGGGAATCGGGCCAGCAGCAGCGCCATCAGATGCCGGATATCCCACTGGGACATCGTCGTCTGGTTCGTAATGATGATCCGCTCCGTATCCAGCTGCAGCTTCTCGATGTCCTCCTCGCGCTCGATCAGATGCACGTGGCCGGGAGCGATCCCGATCGCGCCCTCGGGCTCGGGGTGATTTTTTTTGCCGATGTAGACGACCTCGTAGCCTTCCCCGACCTTCTCCCGGATCAGATCATGCGTCTTGGTTACATCCGGACAGGTCGCGTCGACGACAGTCAGCCCCTTCTCCCTGGCCCGCTTCCGCACCTCCGGAGAGACGCCGTGCGCCGTAAAGATGACGGTGCCCCGGTCGATCTGTTCCAGTATATCGAGACGGTTGGCCCCGTCGAGCGTAATGATCCCTTCGTCCTTGAACGCTTCCGTAACATGACTATTATGCACAATCATTCCCAATATATAAATCGGCCTCGGCAGCTCCAGATTTCTCGCCGTCTGAAGCGCCAGAACCATAGCGTCGACGACGCCGTAGCAGTAGCCTCTCGGCGATATTTTCACGACTTGCATGGCCTGCTCCCGCTTTCTCGCCCTGAATGCGTTCCGACCTGTCATTGGTCTTAAGTCGTGGGCGATCCGACTCTCTGCGTCTATTATAGCCTATTCGGGAAACCGGGGAAAGGAGCCCACCCCCGTAACGGCCGGAAGACGACCGAGGACGCTGCCGCATTCGGCAGCGCCGGTCGTCTTCCCCATCCTCAAGCCGGCTCGACGGGCGCATTCGACCGCACCGGAAGCCATACCGTAAAAGTCGTCCCTTCTCCCCGCTTCGTGTTCACTTCGATACGGGCATGATGCATATCCGCGATCCATTTGGCGATGGACAGCCCGAGCCCCGTGCCCGACGTTTCCCCCCGAGACAGATCGGCGCGGTAAAACCGTTCGAAAATGTGCGGCACCTCTTCCTCGGCCATTCCGATGCCGGTGTCGGCTACCGACAAGCCGACGGCTCCGTCCCGCCGGGCGGCGAAAAGCCGAACGATGCCCGAAGGCGTGTACTTGAAGCCGTTTTCGATCAGAATAAACAGCAGCTGCAGCAAGTAATCGCGGTTGCCGCGCACCTTGACCCCGTCAAGCGCGTCGAGAGGACCGACCATCCATTCCGCCTTCCTCGGCAGGAAGGCCGCCCGCCTCTCTGCCTCTTCCGCGAGCGGGCGCAGCTCGACGTCGCTCATCTCCATGACGTAGCCGGCATCCGCCCTGGCCAGCGACAGCAGATGGTTAACGAGTCCGCTCATGCGGCGCGCTTCTCCGGCGATGTCGCGGATCGACTCGAGCGACATGTCCCGCTTCTCGGACTCCGACAGGGCAGACGTCGCCGGGACGACGCGCGCTTCCCCCTCGTCTGGATACGACTGCCCTGAATCGCCGCTGGACCAGATTTTCTCCAGCAGATCGACGTTGCCCCGGATCGTCGTCAGCGGCGTTCGGAGCTCATGCGACGCGTCGGAGACGAAGCGCCGCTGGGCCGCGTTGGAGTCCTCCAGGTTTTTGTACGCGCGCTCCACGCCCGAAAGCATGGCATTAAGCGTATCAGTAAGCCGGCCGATTTCGTCGTTCGGCTTCTCCCGCGGAATTCTCAGGCTCAGCTCGGAACCGCTCTGTATGCGTTCGGCCGCTTCCGTTACGCGATTGATCGGCATCAGCGCCTTGCGGGAGAGGAACATCCCGAGCAGGAAAGCCGCGATCAGACCAGCCGCTCCGGCGAACCACAGAATCGTCCGCAGCTGATGAAGCAATTGCTCTTCGCGTCCCGTCCAGGCTCCGACCTGAAGCAGCCCGACGACGGTATCGCCATAGACGATAGGCTTTTCCAGCACGATGAAAGGAACTCCCTCGACTTCGCGCTTCACGAAAATGGACTTATCGGAGCTAACCTCGTTTTGCCTCGGAAACGAAAACGTAAGCTCCGGCCTATTCGCCGATGGTCGCATATTCGGAGTTTTGTCGTCGACAACCCCTACGATTGTCGGCGTATAGTTAACGATCTGAATAAAAAAGGAGTTGTAATCGATCGCGCTTCTTAACACTCCGCTTAGATTAACTCCTTGCCCTATTCTGCCCTGATTCGTCATTCGGACCTGAGTCTCATCGCTAATGCGCCTCAACTGATCCTTTAACGAAGACATCGTATTGTTCTGAACGATTCCGTAAATAATGACGCTAAAAGCAACCAAAGTGACCGCCAGCAGCCCTGAGTACCACAAAGTCAACCGCAGCCGGATGGACATGCTCAGCTTTCTCCCTTCAGGACGTATCCGGCTCCTCTGACGGTTTGAATCAGCCTTCTCTCCCCGTTCTCCTCGAGCTTCTGCCTGAGCATCGCGACGTATACCTCAAGCACGTTGGATTCCCCGCTGTAATCGTAGCCCCATATTCTTTCCATGATCAGGTCGCGCGACAGCACGCGCTTCGGATTTTGCATGAACAGATGCAGCAGGTCGAACTCCTTGGCCGTCAGCTCGATTCGCCGATCGCCGCGCATCGTCTCTCGCCCGTCCACGTCCATGACCAGATCCTCGAAGCGGTATTGGCCGCCTTCCTCCGCTCTGTCCGGCCGTCTTCTAAGCAGCGCTCTGACGCGGGCCATCAGCTCTTCGAGGGCGAACGGCTTCACCAGGTAGTCGTCGGCGCCCAGATCGAGCCCCTTGACCCGATCCGTCACCTCGTCCTTGGCGGTCAGCAGCAAAATCGGCGAGACGATGCCCGCCTCGCGCAGTCGTCTGCACACCTCCCAGCCGTCCATCTTCGGCATCATCACGTCAAGGATGACCAGATCGGCCGGCTTCTGTCCGAGCCGCCTCAGCCCTTCCTCTCCATCCGCCGCCGTCGTCACCTCGTAGCCCTCGAACGCCAGACTGCGCCTTAGCAGCGCCGTAATTTTCTCGTCGTCGTCAATCACCGTAATATGGGGTCTCACCAGGATACTCCTCCTCTACCAACGAGAGCGGGATACCCGGATTCGGTTTCCCGCTCTTTCGACTCGTAGGCCAAGCTTTACTGCTGTACGTTAAACTCGTTTTTGTCGCCAATCTCGACGAAGATCTCCAGCTTCTTCTCTCCGCGAAGCACATCGAGCGTCACCTTGGCGCCGATTTCCTTCTTCTGGATCGCCGCGATCAATTCATCTTTGTTTTTGTAAGCCGTGCCGTCCATGCCCGTAATGACGTCGTATTGGCGCAGATCCCCTCGATACGCCGGGGAGTTGAAGATCACTTCGCGCACGAACGAGCCTTTCGTGTCCTTGTCGATGCCGAGCTGCTGCGCGATCTCTTCGTTCACGTCCATCAGCGTCGCGCCGATGAACGGTACCGGCTTCTGAGGAATTTTCGTGTTCGATTTGAGGTTCTCCAGCACTTCCGTAATCGTACTCGTCGGAATGGCGAATCCGATCCCTTGCGCCTGCGTGCTGACGGCCGTGTTGATGCCGATGACTTCGCCGTTCAGATTCAGAAGCGGTCCGCCGGAGTTGCCGGGGTTAATCGACGCGTCGGTCTGCAGCAAATGCTGGTACTTCCGCGTTCCGTTGCCGTCCTGAATCGTAATCTCGCGTTCGTTGGAGCTCAGAACGCCGACCGTAATCGTATGCTCGAAGCCGACCGGGTTCCCGATGGCGACGACCCAGTCGCCCATGTTCATGCTGCTCGAATCGCCCAGCTTCAGCGTCGGGAAATCGCTGCCCTCGATCTTCAGCACGGCCAGATCCAGCTCGGAGCTCGAGCCGAGCAGCTTGGCGGTGTACGGCTCCTCGTGCCCTTCGACCGTCACCTTGATCTCGTCGGCTCCGTCGATGACGTGCTGATTCGTCAGAATGTAGCCGGTCGAATCGAACAGGAAGCCCGAGCCCATTCCGCTCTCCTGCAGCTCGCCGCCGCCCTCGCCGCTGCGATTGCCCCGATAGTTGTCACCGAAAAACTGGCGGAAAAACTCGTCCTCCCACGTCATTCCTTGGCGAGATTTCGCATACGTCTCTACTTTTACAACAGCGGGAGAAGCCTGCTCGAAAATTTTGGCGATGTTGTTCGGCCGCACGACGTCTTCGTTGTTGCCGACCGGATTGCTGACCGGCTTCACCGTAGTTTCCTGCGTTTGCGGCGATTGGCCGAACAGCTCGCCCGTAAACCAGTTTTGCCGGTCGGCCGCATACATCAAAGCGCCGACCACGATGACGCCCGCCAGGAACGAGGCGAAAATCGCGCGGAACGACGTTCTGCGCGGAGGCTTGGCGCCCCAATCGTTCTTCGCCGGTCCTCCCGATACGGTGAACGGCCGATACTCCCTGGCCCCGGGCGCCGCTTCCACGATGCCGACCGATTCCTCCTTGACGCTCTCTCCCTCGTAAGACCTCTCGGATCTGCCGAAAGGACCGAACGTATACGGCTCCGCTTCCCGGCGCGCCTCCCCGTTCGAATCGCCTGCCTTCTCATATGTGAATCCTTGCGGCTGTTCCGTTTTCTTGTTTTCGTCTTCCATAGGAATAACCTCCTTCGCAGCCTTTAGAGGCTGTCGTCGTTCTGATCTTGTATCCGTATCATAAACCCTCTTCCTTAAAACTATCTTAAACCGAAATGAAGACGAAGTAAAAGTCGGAAAAAATCGCTGAAAAAGCGCATGCGCCCCCGCAATTGCGGAAGACGCATGCACTTCGCGGCCGCGGACCGTCATGGCCGAGGATACAGCGCCTCGACCTCGTCCAGCTTGCGGCGGGCTTTCTCGATCCATACGTTCCCGATTTCGTCGTCCGGATCGGCAGGGTCGGAGAACTGGTTGATCAGCCCTCCGAGCGTGCCCGCCCGCGCGCTGTCGTCCAACCCTTCCTGATAGACGTGCTTCAGCACGAACGGCTGGCCGAACCGAATTTCCGTATCCATCGGCTCGGCTTCTCCGTCCAGCTTCCCCGCCGTGACGTCGAACGGCAATCTTAGCCAGACTTGACGGTTCTCGTCCAACGCGCAGTCGAACGATCCGTGATCGTACTCCCAGTTGCCCCCTAAAGCGAAGCCTCGCTGCGAAAGCAGCTCGCGCGTAATGCCGTAATCGTGCACTTGCGAAGTCAGGGAAGATTCTAGAACGCGCATGCTGAAGATACCGCCTTTTTTCTTACTAGACTTCCCTTCTGCCTCGTCGTTTATCCTTCTTCACGCTCAGGCTTCCTTGACCCAGCCGTTGCGGTGCGCGAAAATCGCAAGCTGCGTCCGATCCTCGAGCTCGCATTTCATCAGCAGGTTGCTGACGTGCGTCTTGACCGTCTTGATGCTGATGTGCAGCTCGTCGCCGATTTCCTTGTTGCTCCTGCCCTCGGCAATAAGCAGCAGCACTTCGCGCTCGCGCTCGGTCAGCCCTTCGACCTCGGCGCCGGCGGAACGCTTGCGCAGTCCTCTCGTCAGCGCTTGCGACACGTCCCCGCTCATGACCGGCATATTTTTGACCGCGCCTTGCATCGCATAGATCAATTCGTCGGCGGATACCGTCTTCAGCACATAGCTGACCGCTCCCGCTTCGATGGCCTCCACGACCTTCTCGTCCTCCAGAAAGCTCGTCAAAATAATGATTTTCAGGCCCGGATATCTTGCGAGCAGCTCCTTGGTCGTCTCCACGCCGTTCATCTCGGGCATCATCAGATCCATCAGGACGATCTGCGGCATCTGTCCGTCAAATCCTCCCCGCTCCAGCTTCTCGATCGCTTCGGGCCCCCCGCCGGCTTCTCCGATGACCTCAAATCTCGAATCCAGCATCAGGTAAGTTCGAAGCCCCATCCGCACCATCTCATGGTCGTCGATGATCATCACTTTCCAGGTCGTCTCTGCTCCCGTCACTCCGTATCCGCTCCTTGTTCCTTGTCTTCTCCGTCTTTTCGTTGTTCGTCCGACTCCGGGGCGAATTTCGGAACCGACACCCGAACTCTCGTCCCCGAGCCCGGCTTCGTGACGATCTCGGCGTCGCCTCCCAGCTTCTGCGCGCGTTCCCGCATCGTGGACAAACCGTATCCCCCGGCCCTGACTTGTCCGCCTTTGAAGCCCAAACCGTTATCCTCGATCGTCAAGGAGATTTGCGAGCCCGTATCACCGAGAGACAATCGAACGCTCTGCGCCTCCGCGTGCTTGACGACGTTCGCCATCGCTTCCTGAATGATAAGGAAGAGCTGATGCTCCTTCCCTTCCGATATCCGTTCCCCGATCTGGATGTCCAGCGTCCCCTGCAGCCCGTTCTGCCGGCAGTAATCGGGAAACCAGCGGCCCAGCGCCTCTTCCAGCGTCTTGCCCTGCAGCTCCATCGGCCGCAGCTGCGCGATCAGGCCGCGCATCTGCTTCTGGGCCGTCGAGGACATCGCGATCAGCTGCTCCATCACTTGCTGCGCGTGCTTCATATCCTTCTCAAGAAGCTTGGGCAGAGAGGAAGCGGACATATGCAGCGCGAACAGCTGCTGGCTGACGGTGTCGTGCAAATCCCGGGCCAGACGCTTCCTTTCTTCGAGCACCGCGTCCTCCGTAGAGATCATTTCCTTCAGCGCTTCCTTCTCCCCGAGCTGCTGCAGCAGCTTGATTCGCGACTCCAGCTGCCCCATCATCACGTTGATCTCCCGGTAAGCTCCGGAGAAGGCGTCTCCTTCCTCCAGCGGCAGACGATAAGACCAGTTGCCGGCGGAAGCATGCTTGATCGCGAGCTGCAGCTGGTCGATCTTGCGCTGCGTGCGTTGACCGATCTGGTAGGTTACCGCCATCTGCAGCACGGCCAGGCTTCCCGTCCAGGTGAGCCACGTTTCCAAATCCGGCGCGGAATCGGTGAATACGATCATGACGTAGTACAGAACGATCATCAGCAGGATCGTGGCCAGACCCGTGTAGATCGAGGAGGCCCATTTGCTCGACCGAACCTTTCTGACCATCGGTTAACCTACCTTCGTAACGCGCACGTCGCCGATGAAGCTGCTGACCACCAGGATGACGCGTTTGTCGGCATCGGTGAAATACGGCGTTTCGACGCTCATCTGATTAAACAAGCCGCCGCGCTTCTGCCCCAGCACCTTCACGTCCCCGATCAGGCTGCTCGATACGACCTGGATGCCGATGCTCAGATCGTTGGGCACGAACACCTTGACGTCGCCGATGAAGGACGAGACGTTGACTTTCGTCTCTCCGACCGGAATTTGCGCCTTCGTCAAATCCAGCGTCGTATCTCCGATAAAGTGGGAGATGTCCATCGGGCGAAGCTCCCAGTAGTCGTTGCCGAGATGAACGTCGCCGATGAAGCGGCTGTGCGAATTTTTGCACGACGAACTCCAGGCTTTCGAATCCCACCATTCGTGGTGGCCGGAATCGCGATGACCGGAGCTGTTCTTCCAGCTGCCGTAAGGCTCCGATTGCGGCGGTGGCGGCGGCACATGCTCCCCGCGGGGAGGCTCGTATCCGCCCGGCTCCTGCGGTCGGGGTCCCTTGCCCAGATGAACGGAATGCCTTCTCTCGAACTCCTCCAGCTCGGGAGGCGCCGGCGGCGGTCCCGGAGGCGCCGGAGGAACGGGAGGCTCATGAGGCGAGCCCGGATGAACGGGATTCCAGCCTTCGTTCTTCGATTCGGAGCCGCGGCGGTTCGGACGGTCTTTCTTGAAAATCAGGCTCAAGCCGAACAAAATGATCGCGACCGGACCCAGAATCCGGATAAAGTCGCCGAAGCTCCATTCCAGCAGCCCGAGATTTCGACCGAGGAAATAGCATCCGATGATGACCGTCACCAGATTCCACCAGACATGCTGCAGCAGGATGCCCTGCAAGCCGAACACGATCAGCGCAAGCGGCCAGTAGGTCCGAATGAAATCCCCGATATCCATCGAAATCAGGCCGACCTGATTTAACAAAAACACGACGCCGATGACGATAATAATGGCTCCCCATAGCAGTCGGTGTAAGATTGACGTATTCATATTCCTGTCCTCCAACTCGTTGCGATTGTTAACCTGTTGTACTCAGTATAACGAAACCGGCAGCAGGCACAACAGCGGCGCGGGGTGGAAGTTGGCCTCGGTCTGCAGACCGATACGCCGGACAGCCCAAGCATAAACGGCTTCGGCGGCCTCACGAAAAAAAGACAAGCCTTCCCGAGACGTACCCTCAGGAGAAGCTTGCCCTTTCTGCCAATCCGTATCTGCTGCCCGGAAGATCACGATACGGCGATGTCGATGCCGACGACGCCGATCGTCGTTCCGTCGCTTGGTCTCAGCGGCATGGATACGGTCAAGCACGGCTTCTTCGTGATCGCCGACACGTATACCTCCGACACGAACGTCTCCCCGTTCATCGCCCGCTTCCACCATTCTCGCCCTCTGGCATTGAGCAATCCCGCCGCGGGCTCGGAGAACACGAAGGAGCCGTCGCTGCGGTTGGACCAGATCGCCTCCATGCCGGACGAACGCTTCAGCCATCCTCCGAGCAAGCCGCGATGAGCCTCCTCGGACATGGCCAGCAGATCCGGATCCGATACGATCGTGCGAAGCAGGTCGGTCCACCGCGCCGTATCCGATGAGACGCTGCCTTCCCATACGCGGCCGCCGGTGCTCTGCACTGCCGATACGAGCTCGTCGGCCGACTCCTTGAGCTCCTCGGAGACGCGGGCCAGATTGGCGATCTCCGCCCGCTGCCGAACGTTCTGGGCCAACGTCTCGTCCACGCTGCTCAGCGTCAGGCCGACGGTCTCCACGACATCCTCCAGCATCGAGCTCGCAGCCCCGGTGCGCTCCGCCTGCTCGACTGCGTATTCCAGCGTCTTGCCGACATGCTCGTCCACGCCCAGGAAGGAGTTAAAGATCACATCCATCCGCTCCCGCGTCTTGTTCATCTCCTGCAGGCCGAGCGCGACCGACTTCTTCTCCCCTTCCACCGAGCTGACGACCTCGCGGATGCCGTCCTCGATGCTCTGCACGATGCCTGTCGAATTTTTGATCGCCTGGGCGCTTTGTTCGGCCAGCTTCCGAATTTCCTGCGCGACGATGGAGAAGCCTCTGCCGTGCTCGCCCGCGTGAGCCGCTTCGATCGCGGCGTTCAACGCCAGCAGCGACGTCTGGGAGACGATCTCCTGTATCCACGCGTTAATCTCTCCGATCTTGGACGCCTGCGCGATCAGCCCGCTGACCCGTCCCTCCATCGTGCTGTGATTGCGAGACAGATCGTTCATCACCTCGTCCGTGTGCGTCAGAGACCGGCACACCTCGACGACGACGTCTCTCGCCTTCTTGCTCTGCGCGCTCAGCTCTTCGGTTACGCTGCGAATTTCCTGGGAAGAAGCGGACACTTCCTGCAAGGAAGAGAACGCTTCCTCGAGCCGAGTCATCGCGGACTTGGCATGCTCCCGCAGTTTCTCCTCCTGCTTCGCCGCACGATCGGCGATTCCGTCGAGCTGGCTCATGCTGGAGTCCACTTCCGACACGGCCGCCTGCAGCCGGTCGGCAATGACGACCGCCTCTTCGATCATCTGCCGCAGAGCTTCAGAATTCGCGCCGTCGGACGCATCGCCGCCAAGAACGGCAACGCTTCCCGGACCCGGCCCGGCCGAACTTCGATCGTTCGTCTGCTTGCCTTCACCCCTCAACCAACGCCGCCATTCCCCCATCTCCACCACTCCAAACGTTTTTTGTCACATTACGTTAGTTTTCCTAACATTATATAAGGTTTATTGACAAAAAGAAAGGGACCTGATCGGCCCCTTTCCGATTAACGCGTATTCGTAAAGCTTCCTGGCAAACTTCCCGACGCGATTCGACTTCATTTACTACCGCTTGGGTTGGTTCTTCTGGGCGGCCTTAGCGTTCGCCGCGCCGTTGTTCTCGTTCAATTCCGAAGCAAATTCTTCCTGATAGGCATTCGAGTTGCCCAGCTTCTGCTTCTTGTTCTTTGCCACTGTCTCCCTCACCTCCACCCATAGCATGGACAGAGGAAGTTGGCTTTATGTATGCCTGCTCTCGTCTTCGGCCTGCGTTCTCAGCCGCGCCTTCCCTCGATGAATGCGCGCCTTGACGGTGCCGACGGGCAGATCGAGCGCAGCCGCAATCTCGGCATCCTTCAGCCCGTAATAAAACTTGTACAGCAGCAGCGTTCTGGTCGACGGATCGAGCCGTCCGAGCAGATCGGACAGTTCCGTCATCGATTCCGGCTCGAAGACGAACGTCGGACTGGCAATCTCATTCTCCAGATCTTCGTAGTTGGTTTCATGCCGTCTAGCCCGGTTCGCGTTCGATGCGAGATTGTAAGCGATTGCTTTCGCCCAAGGAATCAGCTTCTCCTTGTCCCTTAGTGTGGATCTCTTCTCCAATATCCGCACCCAGGCCTCCTGCACGACATCCACCGCATCGCTTTTATGCCACAGCTTATGGCGCACGACCTTTAACATCTGGGAATAAAGCTCGACCAACACTTCGTCTTCCGAGCGAAACGCTTCCGGCAAATGAGAATCGCGGAGGAAGTTCATGTACCCAGCCACCCCTAAACGGATGCAATATTGAAGTATTCCTATTCTATCATAACCGCGATAAAAAGAGAATATTTTACATTTTGTAGAAAATTACCGACAAGCGCCGCCACGAGGGCAGCATAAAGCGGCTGCTTCCTGATAGCAGGAAACAGCCGCTCCGGACGCTGGCGTTCAGTCTGCGCGCTTGGACGCTATTTCGCCGGTGATGCGGGCCGCGAATTCCTCCAGCGACTGCGGGCCGAGATCTCCTTCTCCGCGCCGGCGCACCGAGACGGTGCCGCTGGCGGCCTCCTGCTCGCCGATGACGAGCATGTACGGAATTTTTTCAAGCTGCGCTTCGCGAATTTTGTAGCCGAGCTTCTCGTTGCGCAAATCCGACTCGACGCGGACGCCGGCAAGCTGAAGCTTCTCCTCGACCTGCTTCACGTAAGGCTCATAAGCCGCGCTGACCGGGATCAGCTTCGCCTGCACCGGGCAGAGCCAGAGAGGCAGCGCGCCCGCAAAATTCTCCAGCAGAAAGGCGGTCATGCGCTCCATCGTGCTGATGATGCCGCGGTGAATGACGACCGGGCGGTGCTTCTTGCCGTCGTCGCCGACGTACTCGAGCTGGAAGCGCTCCGGAAGCAGCACGTCGAGCTGCGCGGTCGACAGCGTCTCTTCCTTGCCGAGAGCGGTCTTGATTTGCACGTCCAGCTTTGGCCCGTAGAAGGCCGCTTCTCCTTCGGCTTCGAAAAACGGCAGCCCGAGCTCCTCGACCACCTCGCGAAGCATGCGCTGGGACGTTTCCCACATCTCGTCGTCCGGCCAATACTTCTCGGTATCCTTAGGATCGCGATACGACAGGCGGAAACGATATTCCTTAATGCCGAAATCCTCGTACACTTGGCGAATCAGATTAACGACCCGGGTGAATTCCTCCTTGATCTGATCCGGACGGCAGAAAATGTGAGCGTCGTTCAAGGTCATTGCGCGCACGCGGTGAAGGCCGGTCAGCGCCCCGGACATTTCATAGCGGTGCATCGTTCCCAGCTCGGCGATCCGAACCGGCAGATCGCGATAGCTTCTCATATCGCTTTTGTAGACCATCATATGGTGAGGGCAGTTCATCGGACGGAGCACCAGCTCTTCGTTGTCCATTTCCATCTTCGGGAACATGTCCTCCTGATAGTGCTCCCAGTGCCCGGAAATTTTGTACAGCTCCACGTTGGCCAGTACCGGCGTATAGACGTGGGTATAGCCGAGCCTCTCTTCCAGATCGACGATATAGCGCTCCAGCGTCCGGCGCAGCTTCGCCCCGTACGGAAGCCACAGCGGCAGGCCTTGGCCGACTTCGCGGGAGAACGAGAACATTTTGAGCTCGCGGCCCAGCTTGCGGTGATCGCGCTTCTTTGCCTCCTCCATAAAGTGAAGATGCTCGTCGAGCTCCGCCTTTTTGGCGAAGGCCGTGCCGTATATGCGCTGCAGCATTTTGTTTTTGCTGTCTCCGCGCCAGTAGGCTCCCGCGACGCTGAGCAGTTTGAACGACTTGATGCGTCCGGTGGAAGGCAGATGCGGCCCGCGGCACAGGTCGAAAAACTCGCCCTGATCGTAGATCGTAATCGCGACGCCCTCCGGCAAGTCCCGAATCAGCTCCAGCTTCAGCGGATCGTCAATCTGTTCGAAGATGGCGATCGCCTCGTCGCGGCTCACCTCTCGCCTCGTGATCGGCAGATTCTCTTTGACGATTTTCTCCATTTCCTTCTCGATCGCCGGCAAATCCTCCGGCGTGATCGACTGTTCCATGTCGATATCGTAATAGAAGCCGTCCTCGATCACCGGTCCGATGCCAAGCTTGACCTTGTCGGCGCCGTAGACCCGCTTGAGCGCCTGGGCCAGCAAGTGCGCCGTGCTGTGCCGCATCACTTCAAGCCCTTCCGCTTGGTCAAGCGTGACGATCTCCAGCGCGGCATCGCTTGCGAGCGGCGTATTCAGGTCCACGACCTTGCCGTCCACTTTACCGACGACGGCCGCCTTCCGCAGCCCGGGACTGATCGATTGCGCGATCTCTTCGACGGTTACTCCCGCCTCGTAAGAGCGAACGGCTCCGTCCGGGAATTTAACTTGTACTGACATTCCGAATGCCTCCTTCATAAAATGGCCGGGAAAATAAAAAAAGCACCTCGTCCCGAAAGGGACGGGTGCTCGATACGCGGCCCGTGGTTCCACCCTCCAATCAATCGGCGCCTGCGCCGATCCTCTGGCATGCGTTAACGGTCATGACCCGGCAGAAAATACTGGCGCGTCCGGCTTGGCTTGCGCCGACGGCTTCCTTCCTGCAGCTCGAAA
This sequence comes from Cohnella hongkongensis, assembly GCF_042654645.1. Lineage (NCBI taxonomy): Bacteria > Bacillati > Bacillota > Bacilli > Caryophanales > Paenibacillaceae > Cohnella > Cohnella hongkongensis. Next base: position 179,937 of record NZ_JBHSEP010000010.1, read on the forward strand.
GGGGTATCTGTCCGTCGGTAGCGGAAGGAGCTTGCAGCCGGGGCTCCTCTCTCTGGACCGTCCGTTTCAGACAGCGTTGTCTTTCTCATCGCTTTTGGATTGTGGATTGATATCGTTCATTATAGCGACTGCCGGCGAGATCCGTCAAGTCGTCTCCCGATCAGTGAGCGGGCAGTTCGGGGGACAGCGCGGCCCGATCCCCGAATATGCCGATGATCGTCCGAATGACTTGCGATTCCGGCTCCGGCGTATGAATGTATAGCTGACGGGGAGACGCGGCGAGCAGCCGGCTGACGATCAGGCTTTCCTCCTCGGCCCCTTCGCTGCTCTCGCCCCCGCTCCTTTTTGCACCGTCCTTCGGCCCGCTCCCCGTTTCTGCGACCTGCTCGAGCGGGCGCATCTCTTCGTCGAGCAGTCGGAAGGCGTGACCTCCGGCATGCATAACATGAACCGTCGACGTTCTCGTCTCCTGCCACTCCACCATCGATTTGAGTAAAGACATGAATTCCTGATATTGTCGCTCCAGCATTCTTTCTTCGACGGCCGCTTCGGCCGCCTCCTTGACCTCGGCCCTGTAGTCGCCAAGCCGAAAGCGAAGGAAGCCCTCCAAATTCAACCGTTCGTGATCTTCCAGGTAGCGGGAAAATCGGGCGGCCAGCTTCTGCAGCCTTCGCTCTCTGCCCCGTCCCATCCAGCCCCCGAGCGTGTCCGGTTCTCCGTCGAGCAGCGACACGGCTTCCGCGATCAGCGCATCGGCCTCCATCTCGTCCCTCAACCCGAACTTCGAACGAAAAAGCTTCCTCAGCAGGGCAGGCTCATGCTCCGACAGCGTATATTCCGCCAGCACCCTTCCGACGCGATCGCAGGAGCTCTTCTTGCCCTTCGGACCGGGACCGATCGGAAACTGGCAGCGAAGAACGCCGTCCTCCTGACTCAGCTCCCACTGCACGCTGTCGACCCGGTTTTCCGCGTTGACGAACGCGCGGCTCAGCATCCCGGCCAGCCGCTCCAGCGAAGGAGGATCGCTCGCATAAGCCACGACGAATTCCATCTTCTTCTTCATCTCCCCGCCTCCATTCTTCCGACTCGATACTTAACTATATGGTGGCCCAAAAAGGGATATACGATGGCCGATCGTTTATGGTATATTTTATAAAGTTTGATCGAGAGAGGACGTCTCTATGTCTTTACCACCGTTTTCCGTACACCAAGAGCGCTGGAATCGGTTGCTGCTGCAGAGCTACTGGGTCGTGTTCTTGCTGTCCGTCGCTTTGGAGTTCCTTTTTTTACAGGTTACCGATATTCCGGCCGGCCCGTTCATCAGCATGTTCATCGTCAGACCGACGGTCATTATGGGAACGATACTCATCACCGCTGAGATCAGCGTTCGCTGCTTTTCTAGATATCGCGATTACATCCTCATTACGACCGCCGCCTTGTTAATCAGCACGATCGCTTTCGTTCATTCCTCCTTGGAGTATCTCCTGTTCCTTCTGTTTTTCCCGATATTAATCAGCATTTTTTATTTCCAGTACAAGAAGCTGCTGTACGCCATACTGATTTCCGGGATCGCCTTTATCGCTCTGCTCGCCAGCAATCGGGAAATCGGCGAAAGAATGACATGGACAGAAGGACTTACTATGGGAATTATACTGCTCGTCTATAGCGGCATCGGCTTCGGCATTCTCGCCAGGGGGCAGGAGCTGCTGGCCCATCTGCGCAGCTCGTACGAATCGAATCAGGAGCTGCTCGTGCGCACGATTCTAATGGACAAGCTGGCCAAGACGGACGCGCTGACCGACACGTACAACCATATGGCCTACCATGAGTACAAGGACGATCTCGTCGCCCAGGCCGATCACGGAACGCTGAAGCTGCACCTGGCTATTTTGGACATCGACAATTTCAAAAGCGTGAACGACACGTTCGGCCATAAAGCGGGGGACTCCGTATTAAGGAAGGTCGCCTCGATCGCCAGATCGAAGACGGGAAGCAACGATTTTATCGCCAGGTACGGGGGAGAAGAGTTCGTCATTCTGTTTACGGAGAAAAGCTTTCAGGAAGTGTTCGAGCTGGTGGAAGGCATTCGTAAGGATATTGCCTCCGCTTCCTACGAAGCGCTCGGCGACAGGCGCGTTACGGTCAGCATCGGCCTTAACGCTTACGTTCCGGGCATGGGCAAGGAGGAGCTGTTCCGGCTGGCGGACGCGGCTCTCTACGAGGCGAAGCATTCCGGCAAAAATCGCACCGTCGTCGCCGATCCGGCGAAGCTCGCCTCCAGTCAGGGCATATCGTGAAGGGGTGCGCCTCAGCTCTTGCTCGCTAAGGCGTACCCCTTTTCTCGGCTTTGCTTTAATTTTGCATGACGTAGTCTTTGGAGACGGTCTCGCTTTCGCCGTACACCTTCAAAATCTCGTATTTCGTGTTGCGTTGGGCGGGAATTTTGCCGCTTTCGCGAATGAGCTTAAGAATCAGTTCGATGTTGACTTTATGCGTCGTGCCGGCGGCCGATACGACGTTCTCCTCGATCATCGTGCTGCCGAAGTCGTTGCAGCCGTACTGCAAGGAGAGCTTGCCGATCTCCGGCCCCATCGTCACCCACGACGATTGGAAATTGTCGATATTGTCGAGGGCGATCCGGCTGATCGCCAGCGTCTTGAGATATTCCTCCGGCGTCGCCTTCTCGCGCTTCATGTTCGTATTGTCCGGCTGGAACGTCCACGGGATGAAGGCCAGGAAGCCCGGGGAAGGATAGCCGTTGTTCAGGCATTCGTCCTGGGCGTCGCGAACGCGCAGCAGGTGCAGCGCCCGCTCCTCCATCGACTCTCCGAAGCCGATGACCATCGTCGCCGTCGTATTCATGCCGATTTTGTGCGCGGTCGTCATCACTTCCATCCAGTCTTTCCAGGAGCCCTTCAACCGGCTGATTTTTTTGCGCGTCCGGTCGTCGAGAATTTCCGCACCGCCGCCCGGAAGCGAATCGAGACCGGCTTCATGAAGCTGGCGGACGACGTCTTCGATCGGAATGTTGCCGGCGACGACCTGCATTTTGCGAATTTCCGCCGGAGAGAACGAATGCATCGTAATCTCGGGAAACCGCTGCTTGATCCCGCGCAGCAAATCCAGATAATAGCTGAACGGCAGATCGGGATTCGTGCCGCCCTGCATTAGAATTTCCGTGCCGCCGACGTCGACCGTTTCCTGGATTTTACGGTAGATCGCCTCGTCCGGAAGCACATAGCCCTCCTTGGAGCCCGGCGGCCGGTAGAACGCGCAGAATCGGCAGTACACGTCGCACACGTTCGTGTAATTGACGTTGCGGCCGACGACGAACGTCGTGATCGGCTCCGGATGCTTAGCCTGCATGATCCGGTTGGCCGCATGCCCCATCTTTTCTATCTGATCGCTCTCGAACAAAGCCACGATGTCCTCCAGCTGGAGACGTCGGCCCTGCAGAGCGCCTTCCAAAATCCGGTCCACTTGACTCATCCTGGACCCTCCTCCTTCATGGACTGCTGTCCTGTTCAAACCTGACTTCATCGTAACATACAAACACCGCAGCAGTCACCTGAGCGGAGACGAGTCTGCGGCGCTTTGCCTGGCAATTGTTTCAGCTTTTTGAACTTTTACAGCTTCGCGCGCCCTCGCACCGCCGCCGCAAACTTCTCCAGCGCTTCCAGCAGCAGCGCCCGCGGACAGGCCAGATTAACGCGCAAGTAGCCCGCCCCCTGCTCTCCGAATACGGAGCCTTCGCTGAAGGCGACGCCCGCTTCGTTGAACATGAGCCGCTTCAGCTCCTCGGGCTTGTTCGAGAGCGCGGTGCAGTCCATCCAGACCATGTACGTTCCTTCCGGCTTGATCGCCTTCACCTGCGGCAGATGCTCCTTCACGTAAGCCAGCATCGCGTCCCGGTTGCCCTCCAGGTAGACGAGCAGCTGATCCAGCCATTCGTCGCCGTGCGCGTAGCTCGCCTCGGTCCCGGTCAGCCCGAAGTACGACTCCATATGGATGGACAGCGTCTTGATCGCCGCATTGTATTGTCGGCGGGTGTCCGCGCTTGGAATGACGACGGCGGCAGCCTGAAGCCCGGCCAGATTAAACGTCTTGCTCGGCGCGATGCAGGTGATCGAGCCTTGCGCGCTCGCCTCCGACAGGGAAGCGTACGGAACGTGCCGATGGCCGGAGAAAACGAGATCGTGGTGAATTTCGTCGGCCACGACGAACACGCCGTGTTTCGTGCAGATTTCCGCGACCTTCTCCAGCTCCTCGCGCGTCCAGACGCGCCCGCCGGGGTTGTGGGGCGAGCACAGGAGCAGCATTTTCGCCCCGTCGGCCGCCTGCTTCTCGAGCAGCTCGAAATCCATCTCATATCGGCCATCGCGCAGCACGAGCGGATTGTCGACGACCTTCCGGCCATTCATCCGAATGACGTCGTAGAACGGGTAATACACCGGCGATTGCAGAAGGATGCCGTCTCCCGGCTCCGTGAACGTCTGCACCGCCACGCTCAGAGCGGGAACGACCCCCGGACTGGAGGAGAGCCATTCCTGATCGACGGACCACCCGTGGCGCCGGGACAGCCAGCCGACAATCGCGTCGTAGTAAGCCTGCGTCCGCACCGTGTAGCCGTATATTCCGTGTTCCGCTCTTCGCTTGATCGCATCGACGACTTCCTTCGGCGCTTCGAAGTCCATATCCGCGACCCACAAGGGCAAAATATCCGGACGCCCGAAAAGCTTCTCGGATTGATCCCACTTGTAGCAAGCCGTCCCCGTCCGGTCGATGCGTCTGTCGAAATCATATTTCATGCCGTTCTATTCCTCCGATCCGTATTACCCGTTGATTTCCCGCTCTGCGGCTTCGATCGCCTGCCTGAGGTCCTCCATAATGTCGTCCGCATGCTCGAGTCCTACGGAGAATCGGAGCAGCCGGTCGTCGACGCCGACCGCGCGGCGGATTTCTTCCGGAATGTCGGCATGCGTCTGCACCGCCGGATACGTCATGAGCGATTCTCCTCCGCCCAAGCTTTCGGCGAAGGCGATCAGTTGAATATGACGCAGAATCGGCTCGATCGTGCGGGCGTCCTTCATTCGGAAGGAGAAAATGCCGGTATTGCCGGAGGACTGCGCCTTCTGAATCTCGTGTCCCGGATGATCGGGCAGCGCCGGATAATACACCTCTTCTACGGCAGGATGTCCGTTCAGCCATTGGGCGATTCGCGTCGCGTTCTCCTGATGGCGTTCCATCCGCAGCGCGAGCGTCTTCATGCCGCGCATCAGCAGCCAGGAATCCTGCGGACCCAGCACCGCGCCGATCGAGTTATGCAGGAACGCGACGTTGGCCGACAGCTTCTCGCCTTTCGTGACGATCAGTCCGGCCAGCACGTCGTTGTGGCCTCCCAAATATTTGGTCGCGCTGTGCACGACGATATCCGCCCCGAGCTCGATCGGTCGCTGGAAGAACGGGGTCAGCAGCGTATTGTCCACGATTGTAAGCAGACCGTTCCGCTTCGCCCACGCCGATACTTTGGCGATATCCGTCACCATCATCAGCGGGTTCGTCGGCGTCTCGACGAGCACCGCCTTCGTATTCGGCTTGCGGTGAGACTCCAGAGCGTCCAGATCGTTCGTATCGATATACGTCGCCGTCACGCCGAATCGGGACATGACCTGCTCCAGCAGGCGATACGTGCCCCCGTACAAGTCCAGCGACACGAGCAGATGGTCTCCGTAGCTGAACAAGGAGAAGACGATCTGCAGCGCGGCCATGCCGGAGCTCGTCGCGAACCCGGCGTCGCCGCTTTCCAGATCCGCCGCGGCGGCCTCCAGCACGGCGCGCGTCGGATTTTTGGAACGGGAATAGTCGTAGCCGGTGCTCTGTCCCAGCCGGGGATGACGGAATGCGGTCGACGGGTAGATCGGGAAGCTTACCGCTCCGGTCTGGGGATCGCTCTGAGACCCGATCTGGGCAAGACGGCTTTCAATCTTCATACAGGTGGTTTCCTCCTAACGATTCGAGTGGGGCTTGGCTTTGCCGAGCTCGTACGGCGTAGCCTGGTAGACGTAATAGTTCAGCCAGTTGGAGAACAGCAGGTTGCCGTGAGCGCGCCAGGTGGACATCGGGAATTTCGTCGGGTCGTCGTTCGGAAAGTAATTTTTCGGAACGTTGATTCGCAGCCCTTTGGCCTTGTCGCGGTCGTATTCCCATTTCAGCGATTGCGGATCGTATTCGGCATGACCGGTTACGAAAATCTGCTTGCCGTCCTTCGACGCCGCGATATAGACGCCGGCCTCTTCAGACTCCGACAAAATATCGAGCCCCGGAGCGTTCGCGACGTCCTCTCTCAGCACCTCCGTGTGCCGCGACTGAGGCGCGTAGAACACTTCGTCGAAGCCGCGAAGCAGCGGCGTGTTCGGCTTGGCGACGCCATGGGCGAATACGCCGAACATCTTCTCGGGAAGCGGGTGTTTCGGAATGCCGAAATGGTGGTACAGTCCCGCCTGCGCTCCCCAGCAAATATGGAACGTAGACGTCACGTTATCGACCGTCCAATCCATAATTTCCTTCAGCTCTTCCCAATAATTCACTTCCTCGAACGGCAGATGCTCGACGGGAGCGCCGGTAATGATCATACCGTCGTACTTCTCGTCCTTAATATCGTCGAACGTTTTATAGAAGCTGGCCAGATGCTCGGCGGACGTGTTCTTGGACGTGTGCGTCTTCGGATGAAGCAGCACCGCCTCCAGCTGCAGCGGCGTATTCCCGATCAGGCGGAGCAGTTGGGTCTCCGTCGTTTCCTTGGTCGGCATCAAGTTCAGGATCGCAATTCGCAGCGGGCGAATATCCTGATGATACGCGACGCTTTCGTCCATGACGAAGATGTTCTCGCGAGCCAGCACTTCCTTGGCCGGCAAGTGGTCCGGTACTTTGATCGGCATGTTCATTCCTCCTCGAAGCGAAAATTTCCGCATGCGAACCCAAGCAAAAACGCCTTCGGCGTCCTCTAGACGCGGAATCGCGTTTTTGTCGGAGGTGATTCAGATAAGGATAGCGCATTTTATACTTTCTGAATCACCAAGCATAAACGGCTTACGCCGTCCTTGGGACCGGCGGGATAACGTTTATGTCGGAGACGATTTCAGATAAGGATAGCGAATTTTATCCTTTCTGAATCACCAATAAAAAACGACCCCGAAATAAGTTCAGGGTCGTGTAACCATCAATCGTACGCGCGCCCCTCTCATCTATCAGAAACGAATATCGTTTCCGCAAGAATTAGCACCGTGCGTCTACTGACTACGCCGGTTGCCGGGCTTCATAGGGCTAGTCCCTCCGCCTGCTCTTGATAAGATGGCCATCATTATTCGGTTGTCGGGAAAGCTACCCTTAATGTACCCGAAATCGCGAGGACAGTCAAGGGATCCTTTACCGCTGTGACCGTCGGCCGCCGCCGCTGAAATTCTCCTTGAAACGTTCGGGGGGTGAGGATTATACTTATCACGTTACGTCAACTGCAATGTTCGACAAAGTCCATCGGACTGCAAAAGGGGGGAGCCGGACATGGAAGGCGATAAGCCGAAGCCGGATGGAAATCACATAGGCAGGGCAGGATCGATTTCCGTCGCGGGGAAGCTGGCGAAGTCCGGCTTCTCCGGATAGAGCTTCTATAGGTTCGGGCGGAGTTCGTCCTGCATGAACGGAAACGGACATGCAAAGGAGCGATTCCCATGAAAATCAGACTTGTTAACAACGGCGTATTTACGGCCATCGACAACGTCGAGGATGCGCTGCAACCGCCCAAAAACGGATTCTACTGGATCGACGCGGACGTCGACGATCTCGTCGTGCTTCAGCCCCTGTTCGGGCTTCACGATCTGGCCGTCGAAGACTGCTTGACGGAAGAGGAACAGCGGCCGAAGCTGGAAATTTACGAAAACCAGTATTTCCTCGTAATCAACAGCATCCGGTTCGACGACGAGGAAATTTTCCTTCGCGCGCTGAACCTGTTTCTCGGCCGGCATTACCTGATCACCGTCACCCGCCAGAAAATCAACGAGCTCCGCAGCGTCAAGCCGATCCTGTGGGAACAGGCGGTCGATTCGGCGGACCGGTTCCTGTATCATCTCGTCGACCTCGTCGTCGACAACTATATTACGGTGGGAGACCGGATCGAGGCCCGCATCGAAAGTCTGGAAGAAGCGATTCTCATGCATACGAAGAAATCCCATCTGACCGAAATTATCGGTCTCCGAAGCGAGATTCTGTGGCTGAAGAAGGCGCTCGGTCCTCAGCGCGATCTGATCGCGACGCTGAACAAGAAGGATCTGCGTCTCATCGACAACGACCTGCAGAAGTACTTCGGAGACATTCACGAGAACGCGGTAAAAATCTACGAGACGTTCGAGACGTATCGCGACTTGATGGGCAACTTGCGGGAGGCCTATCAATCCAGCCTCGCGAGCCGCGCGAATGAAATTATGCGCGTCTTTACCGCGCTGACGACCATCTTCATGCCTTTAACTTTTATAACAGGGATCTACGGAATGAATTTCGATTTTATTCCGGGCATGCATTACGCCTATGGCTCGGTCGTTCTGATCGGCTGCATGGCGATCATCGGCCTGGGCATGTTTTACCTCTTCCGCAAGAAGGATTGGCTATGAGCCCCGGGGAGCCGGCGGTCTCCGGCCGCTCGGTTTAAGGGAGATTCCGGCGTCGAATCCGGGATCTCCCTTTTTGTTAGGTGTCGGCGCCCGAACTCAGATCGCCTGAGCCGCCGCCCGCCGGCGTCGGATCCGCACCATCCGCAGCTTCTCGTACTTCGCCTCCGCTTCGTCTGCGGAGCTCGCCTCGCCGTAGACCTTGCGCAGCAGCGGCTTCAAATACCGGTCGCCCAGTTCGCCGATCGCCTCTTCGATTCTGGCCGCTTCCTCCTCGGGCAGCTCGCCGAGCTCCCGCTCCACGAGCGGCAGCACGTCGTAGCCTTCCTCGTCCAGCCGCTCGATCCGCTCGACAAGCATGCGTCTGGCACACTTCAAGTCGCTCTCCAGCTGCGCCAGCGTTCTGCCGTCGCGAATGCCTTCCAGAAGCGTGCGCTTCTCCTTGACGATCGCCAGCTTCTTGCCGTACTTCTCCTCCTGGAGCCGGAACATCCATGCCGACAGCTGATCGGCGCTGACCGCCTGGGGAACCCATTCGTGCAGCGGATACGAATGCTTCCTCTCCATGCCCTGAAGCAGCGAGACGATCTCGGCCCCGTACTTCTCGGTCTTGACCTTCCCGAAGCCCGGAATCTGCCCCAGCTCGGCCAGCGTATGCGGCAAATAGACGGCCAGCAGCTGCACTTCCCGATTCGTCGCGATCAGATAGGCCGATTTCTTCTCCTCGATCGCTTTCGCTCGCCTCCAGGCCCGCAGCGTCGAGACGGCTTCTTCCGCCTCGCGGGAGTCGGCATAGCATTGAAGCAGCTGCGGCAGCGCCTGGCGGCGCTCCCAGAACGGCACCTCCTCCAGCATGCCGTCCAGCAGCGGTCTGAAGCCTTCCTTCAACTTAACGGCTACTCCGTGGCGGAACGCCGCCAGCAGCTCCTCCCAGCTCATGCCTTCGTACCACAGATCCTGCACCTCCGTCTCCGAGCTGCCCTGCAGCGCGCGCCAGCCGACGCTCCAGACGCCCTGCAGCTCGCCGATGAACACCTGCGCCCGCTCATCGGCATGCCCCGTAACCCGCTCGAACTGATTCAGAAACACAACCTGCATCCTGATTCCTCCTTGGCCGCATTCGGCGGCTTGCTCATATGCGTTCAAGCAGCAAGGCCGGTTCGGGAACATACAAAAAGCACCCCTCGCCGGTTGGCGATGGGGTGCTTCCTCCATCGTGCGAACATTGAACAACTTTAGATTATCAAATCTATCCAGATTAGGCAAGACCCCTTCATTGATTTATAATAGGATCGAGAGCTGCCCTCAAGGAGGATTTATTCGCATGACGCTGCCAGATTACGATTTTCTGTCCGATTCGACGGAGCAGACGTCGACCCGCTTCGTCACTTTCATCACGCCCAGCCTCAAGCGCTTCGATCTGGCGATATTGACGACGAACCGCTTTTACGGCAAAAAGTTGGTCACCGACCTGATGTTCGGACGCAGCGCCATATTGGGACCGGACGACCTGGAGGAGGAGGGCGTGCTGGAAGCGGCGTTCCGCATCTCCGAGGAAGAGGCCGCGGAGCTTGCCCGTTTTTTGACGCTGGTGCTGGGCGCCGTCAACTTTACCGACTAACGGGAGCCGGGAGCGGACAACCTAACGGGAAATCCGATGACAAGGAGGATCCGCCATGCCCCCGTTCTTACCCGAGAACAAAAGGCCGACGACCGATCTGGCGACGGTGGAATCGCAGCGCAACGACTTGACCGCCGAGGAGTTTCCGGAAGGCCCTTACGGCTCGCCCGCTCCGATGCGCGCGATCGGCAAGAGCACGCCGTGGCGCGACGATCAGCGCCCGCCCAACACGTACGCCTACGAGAACCGCGAGCTGCACGCGGGTCTGGAGCGCGCCTACCCGGACGAAGACAACATTCCGGGCCGGAACGCAGAAGAGGACATCACCTAGCAGGACCGAGGCCCGAGGTTGCGGCGAATTCGCCGGATTTCGGGCCTCGGCTGCTTCAGGGGAAGCTCCTCTCCATGCGGGCGATTCGCCCCTATCTATCGCCATAACCGCCGTTAGCGCAAATTCGGGCCAAACAGAAGCACGTTGCTCAGGCTGCGCCCCGGCGTGAACAGCTGGACGCCCTGGGAATAAAGGCCCGCGGACGCGCCTCCGTCCAGGCCCATCGCTTCGACCGCCCCCTTGGCCCGCAGCAGCTGGGCGACCTCCCCGTGCGTCGCCGAGCCCGTCGTCGCCATGACTACTTTGCCGTCCTTCGTCAACCCGATGGCGCTGCGGGCGGCGCGCTTCGCGTCGGAGCCGTCCTTCTCGACCACCTTGCCGCCTTCGATCAGCTTCGGCCAGGCGTGCACCGCCGTGACGACGTCGTTCCAGCCGGACAGCCGGCCCTCCGAATTCGAATACGTCACGCGGTAATGAGCCTTCCGGCCGATCTTGAACGTGTTATTCAGCGCCGACAGACTCTCTCTCTGATTCACGATGACGAAGCCGTCGCGCGGAATTTTGACGTTCTCGTTCTTCGTCACCTTCGCTACCTTGCCGGCGCTGACGACGATCATCACCCCTTTGTCGGTGCCGATTCGCGTCCCGTACTCTGGCGTATAGATCGTCGTGCCGCTGCCGCTTCTGCGGTTGACGTAGCTCGCCTTCCAGCGGCGCTCGACGTCGTACAGTCCGTCCAGGCCTCCGTCGATGCTCGGCGCCGCTTCCTCCAGCCGCGCCGTTCCGTCTGCCGAGAAAGCGATCATCGTGCCCGCGCTGCCGGTATTGAAGAGCAGCTCGCCGTCCTTGACCAGCGTCCCGTACGGCATCGGCACTTCGCCGTTGTACGCGGCGAAATAAGTTCCGTTAATCGCGTAGCTCGCCTGATTTCTCGTCACGATCGCCTTCATCGCTTCCGCGCTGCCCAGCGCGTCTTTGCCGAGCCCGAGGCCGGCAGGCATCCCCTTCGGCAGCACGATCGTATTCACGTACACCTGTCTGCCGTTCACCTTCGTCTGTCGCGACTCCGTCTTCGGCGCGAAGGCCGGCTTGAACTTGACCGGATCCACGACCTGCAGCCGGAAGCTGCAGACGGCCGCCGGACGATCGGGCCCGGACGCCGTAACCTCCACCTGCGTCGACCCTTTGGCCAGCGGCACGACGACGCCCTGCGACGTCACGCGGGCCAGCTTGGGATTGGCCAGCTCGTAGTACAGGAACGGCTCGTATTGAAAGTACGCGTCCAGGCTGGCTTTGGCGTTTAACGGCAGCCTTACCGTCTCCCCGGGACAGACGAGCGCCCCGTCGTCCGTCTGCCGCGCTTCGACGCTTGGCGTCTGCTGCGCTTCCCCGGCCGGTGACGCCCCGCCCCCGGCTCCCGAATCCGCCCCCGCAAGGACGAATCCGAGCGCTGCCGCGCCCAATGTGCGAGCTGCCAGACGAAACTTCTGATTTCTCACGAAAAAAGACCCCTCCAATCCGAATAACGTTATTTTCGGATGAAGAAGGTCTAATGTTTAGAAGCCGAAATAAGTTTTGGCGTTGCGGTAACAAATATCCTCCACCAGACCGCCGAGCCAATCGATGTCGTGCGGAACCTCGCCGCGCTCAACCCACTGGCCGAGCAGATCGCACAAAATTCTGCGGAAATACTCGTGGCGCGGATAGCTCAGGAAGCTGCGGGAATCGGTCAGCATGCCGACGAAGCGGGACAGCAGGCCGAGATTGGCCAGCGCCTTCATCTGCTCCAGCATCCCGTCCTTCGTATCGTTGAACCACCAGGCCGAGCCGAGCTGGATTTTTCCCGGAACGCCGCCGCCTTGGAAGCTGCCCATCACCGTGCCGAGCACGTAATAGTCCTTCGGATTAAGCGAATACAGAATCGTCTTCGGAAGCCCCGCTTTGGCGTCGATGCCGTCCAGCAGCTTCGTCAGCGGATACGCCAGCTCTCCGTCGTGGATGGAATCGAAGCCCGTGTCCGGGCCCATTCGCGCGAAAGCGCGGCTGTTGTTGTTCCGGGAGGCGTGGATGTGGAGCTGCATCGCCCAGCCGAGCTTGCTGTATTGCTCGCCCAGGTGCAGCAGCGTATACGTCTTGTACTTGCTTTCCTCCTCCAGCGTCAGAGCCCCGCCGCTCAGCGCTCTCGCGAAGATGTCGGACACTTCCCCGAGATTCGTCTCGGCGTACAGGACGCGGTCAAGCGCATGATCCGACACTTTGCAGCCGATCTTCGCGAAGAAAGCGATCCGGCTGTCCAACGCCGCGAGAAACTGCTCGTAAGTCTCGATCTTCGCCCCCGCCGCCTCCCCGAGCTTGCGCACCCAGGGCGCGAACGTGTCGCGCCGGATTTCCAGCCCTTTGTCCGGACGGAACGACGGAAGCACCAGGCTGTCAAAGTCGGCCAGCCCGCGCATTCCTTCGTGATACTCCAGCGAGTCGGTCGGGTCGTCGGTCGTGCAGATGACGCGCACCCGCTGCCGGCGGATCAGCTGTCTGACGGAGAACGATTCGGAGCGCAGCACCGCGTTCGCCTTCTCCCAGATGGCCGGCGCGTTCTGCTCGTTGATCGGCTCCTCGATGCCGAAATACCGTCTCAGCTCCAGGTGCGACCAGTGGTACAGCGGATTGCCGATCGTCGCGGGAACCGTCTTCGCCCAAGCGAGAAACCGGTCGTAGTCGTCCACTCCAGGACCGCCTGTCACCAGCGCCTCCTCGACTCCGTTCGCCCTCATCGCCCTCCACTTGTAGTGATCCCCGTACAGCCAGATTTCGGCCAGGTTGCCGAATCGCTTGTCCTCGTAGATTTCCTGAGGATTCAGATGGCAATGATAATCGATAATCGGCTGATCGGCCGCAAAGTCGTGGTACAGCCGTCTAGCCGCTTCGCTCTGAAGCAAAAAATGCTCATCCATGAACGCCTTCACTCGTCACCCGCTCCTTCATCGAAATTGAACCAGTTCGTCGACGCGAACCGCCTGCCCCGTCCGGATCGAACGGTTCGCCGCGATTCCCGTCAAAATGCTTTTCGCTCCGTCGATATGATTCGCCGCCCGCTTAAACCGATCCTCCGCCGGAACGCCGAAGATGTCGTTCAGCAGCACCGGATCGCCGCCTCCGTGTCCGCCTTCGCCCTCTTCGACCTCGACTTCGTAAGGGGCGGAGAACATCGGAAACACGGTGATGGATCTTTCCTTAAGCGCGCCTTCCGCGGATTTCTCGCCGCCCGAGTTGACGTACGATTGCTCGACGACCGTCATCTCGATTCGGCCCTTCGTTCCGTTAAACGCGATGCGATACCCTTCCCAAGGGAGATAGGCGTTAAGCGAATACGTCAGAATCGCATTGTTCTTGTACCGGACCAGCACGCCCATCGTATCCTCGATGCTGATGCCGTCGCCGAATACGCTCTGGTCGCGCCGGTAGCCGTCTTCGTGCTCGGCTTCCAAATAGAGCGCCTTCAAGTTGTCGTTCTCGTCGAGCGCCAGGGCGAACGGATCGCCCTTGGCGTTCGGATGTCCCGTGGCGCGGTCGTAGAACTTGGTGATCCCGCGCCGCTCCGCATTCTCCTTGCCGTAGAACAGCAAATCCCCGAACGCGAACACCGTGTCCGGCTCCGACCCGATCCAGAAGTTGACGAGATCGAAATGGTGCGTGGACTTGTGAACGAGCAGCCCTCCGCTGTTTCTTTTGTCCCGGTGCCATCTGCGGAAATAGTCCGCCCCGTGCTGCGTATTCAGCAGCCATTCGAAATGAACGGAAGTCACTTGTCCGATCGCGCCGTCCTCGATCAGCTCTCGGGCTTTCGTATGGTGCGGGGCGTAGCGGTAGTTGAACGTCACCCGCACGTTCCGCCCGGTTCGTTCGACCGCGTCCAGTATGTCCTGGCACTTCCTCTCGTCCACCGTCATCGGCTTCTCCGTCACGACGTCGCAGCCAAGCTCCATGGCGCGAATGATGTACGTATGGTGGGTGCGATCCACGCTCGTCACAATGACCGAGTCGGGACGCTCCCTGGCGATCATCTCGTCGAATTGCTCCGCCTTGTAGGTCGCGACCCGATGGTACCCGTAACGCTCGGCAAGCTGCCGGTTGGCATAATCCATCCGAGTCTGGTTCGTATCGCAGAAAGCCAGCAGCTCCGACGTCTCCCGGAACGACGTCGCGATCGCCGAATAGAAAAATTCCGCCCGTCCTCCGGAGCCGACCAGCACGTACTTCTTTTTACCGCTCATTGCCCTCACCCTTATCGTCGTAGTGTCCTTCCGATAAAGGTAACATACCGCAAACGAGAGACACTTTCTCTTTCTTTCCTGCTTAAAATCGCAATTAACCCGCATATTCTGCTATAATACATAAATCATCTACTGCAAAAAAGGAGGCGTAGCCGTTGAGGCCGCTATCCCTGCCGGATCGACTCGAGAGCGGAAGTCCGGCGGATTCCTTCTACGTCGAGTACGTTCGCCGTACCCGGCCTTTTACGATGGACGTGCACCATTTCCATCCGTTCTACGAGCTGTACTGCCTGCTGTCCGGCACGCGCGACTATTTCGTCCGAGAGTCGACCTACGCCGTGGAAGCGGGCGATCTCGTCTTCATCGCTCCCCATGTGCTTCACCGGACGCTGCTCGCCGGCGATCCTGGGCACGAGCGGATTGTCGTTCATTTCGACGATCGCTTCGTGCGGAACGCGTTCGGAGAGCATGCGGAGCTTCTCCTTGGCCCCTTCGGCTCGGAAGCCCCGATCGTCCGGCTGCGCGGCGAAGGACGCCTGCGCCTCGACGCGTTAACGGGCCGGCTGCTGGAGGAGCTCCATGACCGCCAGCCCGGCCGCGAGCTGGCGCTCCGGACGGCGATTGCGGAGCTGCTGCTGCTCTCCGCCCGCGCCGTCGGCGACGCGCAGGCGCCCGAACCCTCTCTCGCCTCTCCGACGCATCGCAAAATGTTCGAAATCGCGCGATACCTGAACGCGAATTACAGAGAACCGATCAAAATCGGGGAGCTGGCCGAGCGGTTCTACGTCAGTCCTTACCATATGAGCCGTTCGTTCAAGGCGGCGACCGGCTTTACGATTATCGACTATTTGAACCTGACGCGAGTCAAGGAAGCGCAGCGGCTCCTCCGCGAAAGCCGCCTGCCGATTACGGAGATCGCGGCCCGCACCGGCTTTGACAACTTCTCCCACTTCGGCAAAACGTTCAAAAAAATAACCCGGGCCTCCGCCCGGGACTATCGCAAAGCACACGGCGCCGCCTCTCCACAGTAGCATAGAAAGCCGTTCGCCGCTTTATCGGCATATCGCAGTTTAACGCCGGATTTGATTGCGGATCTTCCGCGCCCCCGCAATCGCGAGCGCAGCGTCCCGGATTGCCTGCCGCTTTCGGTCAGGATGCGGTAATGACCCGGCTGACTTCCTTGACAAGACTGTTAAATTCGAGCTCCTCGAACAGCGCCGCAATCTTTGCCCGGTCGGGCTCCCAGCGGCACTCGTCGGTTGAGCAGGCGACGGGCGCCTCGCAGTGGATCGTCGCCAGCTCGCGGCACAGATGAAGCATCTCGACGTCGGCCTCGATTTTCGCTCTGACGCCCTTCGGCAGCAGATGCAGATGCTCCAGAATGCCGTCAATGGAGCCGTACTCGACGAGCAGCTTCGTGGCCGTTTTCTCCCCGATGCCTTTAACGCCGGGATAGTTGTCCGAAGCGTCCCCGATTAGCCCTTTCAGATCGATGAACTGCTTCGGCGACAGCTGCTTTTCCTCCCGCAGCTTGTCCGGATCGTAGACGGCGTAATTGGACGGGCCTTTTTTCATGATGACGACCTTCACCCGGTCGTCGACGAGTTGAAGCATATCGTGATCGCCGGTCAGCACGTAGACGTCCATCTGGCGGCTCAGCTGCTTGGACAGCGTGCCGATGCAGTCGTCCGCTTCGTAGCCGACGACGCCGACGTTCGGAATGCCAAGGCCGCCGACGACATCCTTCACGAGATCGAACTGCGGGATGAGCTCGGCCGGCGCTTCCGGCCGGTTGCCCTTGTACGCCTCGAACTTGTCCGTGCGGAACGTCTTGCTGCCCATATCCCAGCAGCAGACGATATGCGACGGAGCGAACGTGCGGCAGGCGTCCAGCAAATATTTCACGAAGCCGAACACCGCGTTCGTCGGAAGCCCCGCCTTCGTCTTGCGAATGTACCCCCCGTACGAGTTGGCATAATAGCCTCTAAACAGCAGAGCCATTCCGTCGACAAGCATCACCTTCGGTTCGGACATGTCCATTTCCCCTTTCATTTCCGCGGCTCCGTCGTACGAACGAATTCGCCGATCCGCTTCGCCGCCTCCTCGAGAACGTCCTCCTCCTCGACCAAAGCCAGCCTGACAAATCCTTCTCCCTGTTCTCCGAACGCGCGCCCCGGGATCGACGCCACGCCGGTGGCCGCGAGCAGCGCTTGCGAGAAGCTTCGCGAAGCCCACCCTTCAGGCACCCGCGCCCACAGAAACATCGTCGCTTGCGGAGACGATACGTTCCAGCCCTGCTCGCGAAGCGCCCGGACGAAGACGTCCCGGCGGCGTTCGTACAGGCCCGAGATCGGCTTGGGAGCGCGAATGTCCGTCTCCAGTGCGGCGATTCCGGCCTCCTGCGCGCCCAGGAATACGCCGAAATCGATGTTGCTTTTCAAATCCCGCAAGCTGGCGATCGCCTCGCGATTGCCGACCGCAAAGCCGAGCCTTGTCCCCGCCAGGTGAAACGACTTGGACAACGAATGGAATTCGACGGCGACATCGAGCGCCCCGGGTATTTCCAGCACGCTGGGCGGGCGGAAGCCGTCGAACGCCATCTCGCTGTAGGCGTTATCGTGAACGAGCAGCACGCCCTGCTTGCGCGCCGTATGCACGGCCCGCTCGAAAAAGGCCAAATCGGCCGTCGCCGAGAGCGGGTTGCTCGGATAGTTTAGAATCATGAACTTGACTTTATCCCAGACCGTCTGAGGCACCGCCTCGAAGTCGGGCAAGTAACCGTTCTCCTCCAGCAGAGGAAGCGGCACCGGCTCGACGCCGGCCACGGCCAGCCCGGCGCCGTATACCGGATAGCCCGGATCCGGCAGCAGCGCGGCGTCTCCGGGATCGGCGACGGCCAGCGGCAGATGGGCAAGCCCGTCCTGCGTGCCCATCAGCGAGAGAATCTCGTTCCGCCAGTCAAGCTCGACGCCGAACCGGTGGCCGAACCACTTGGCCACCGTTTCCCGGAACGCCGCAGTCCCCTCCGTTCCCGGATAGCGGTAAGCGTCGGACCGCAAGCTGGACGACGCAAGAACTTCGCGAAGCTTCTCGTCCGGAGGCCGATCCGGACTGCCGATATCGAGCGAGATGACGCGCAGCCCTTGCTCCTGCGCTTCCCGCTTCCAGCCGGCCACCTCGGAGAAGATTGCCGATCCGAGCCTGTCCAGCTTCCTGGCGCGCACTTTCAGCTCTTTCATGCGCCGTACCACTCCGGGCCGAACGTCTGCTCTTTAAATCCGATCGTCGTTTTGCGGCCGTTCGAGACGACGGGCCGTTTAATCAGCATGCCGTTCGATGCGAGCAGACGGACTTTCTCTTCCTCGTTCATCGCAGGCAGCCGATCCTTCAGCCCCATCTCCCGGTAAGCTTCGCCGGAGGTGTTAAACCATTTGCCGATCGGCAAACCGCTCGATGCGATGAGCTTGCCCAGTTCCTCGGCCGACGGCGGACTTTCGCGAATATCGTGCAGCTCCAGCTCCCAGCCGTGCTGCTTTAATGCTTTAATCGCCGCCTTGCATGTGCTGCAAGTCGGCAGATGGTAGACTTTTAACGCTTTGGCCACCTGCGCCAACTCCTTCGGATTTCATCGTGTCGTCAGCTTGCCGAGCTCCCGCTCCAGCAGCTTCATATCTTCCGGCAAAGCCGCTTCCAGCCGCATCTCTTCTCCCGTCACCGGATGGCGAAAGCCCAATCTGCAGGCGTGAAGCGACTGCCTCCCGATAATGCCGGCCACCCGGCTCCCCAGCTCCGACTCGGTCCAGCGCTCTTCAGAGTAATACCCGTCTCCGATGATCGGACAGCCGATATGCGTCATATGGACGCGGATTTGATGCGTTCTTCCCGTTCCCAGCCGTACGTCGACGGCGCTGGCCTGGTTCCCGTAACATTCGGCCACTCGATAAAAGGTCAGAGAAGGAGCTCCGTCCTCGCGCACGACGCGGCGATGCGGATCCTCCGTCTGCCTTCCGATCGGCGCGTCGATTCGCCCCTCCGGCTCCGGCGGACGGCCGTAGACGTACGCGCGATACTCTTTAACGACGCTTCCTTCCGTCATCTGCGCGGCCAGCTGCTGCTGAGCGAGCGAATGCTTGGCGACGACGACGAGACCGGACGTCAGCTCGTCCAGCCGGTGAACCGGCCGGAACCTGACCCGTTCGCCCTTCTCCTGCCAGTAGTGCATGACGCCATTGGCGAGCGTATTCAAGTAATGCCCCGTCGTCGGATGGACGATCAGACCCGCAGGCTTGTTCAGCACGAGCAGATGCTCATCCTCGAAGACGATGTCAAGCTTCATCGGCTGCGGAAGAATCGTCTCCGAGCTTTCCGCCTCCATACGGATCGAGATCCGGTCTCCTTCGGCGATTTTGTGGTTGGGCCATACTTTATGGCCGTTGACGGACAGCCCTTCCTCCGACGTCTTCAGGCGCACCATCAGTCTGCGCGAGATGCCGATCCGCTTGCGCAGCACATCCCTTAACGTTCGGCCCTCGTCGGCCGACTCCGCGACGAACTCGATCGGCGCGTAATATTCGGCCTGCTTGTTGGATTCTTCCATCGCGCTACTTCCTCCGGCGAAATACCGCAGCGCCCCGCTCGTACTCCACGTCCGGCACGTTTAACCGAACGTTGGCAGCTCTTGCCGCCGCGAAGAAGTAGTCGGACAGACGGTTCAAATATTTGCGCACTTCGTCCGGACAAGGCTGTTCGTCGGACAACGTCACGACTCTCCGCTCCGCGCGGCGGCAGACCGTTCGGCAGAGATGAAGCAGCGCGGCCGGCTCGCTTCCCCCCGGCAGAATGAACTTCTCAAGCGGCGGATTGGCCGCCTCCAGCTCGTCGATCCACCGTTCCAGCCGCTCCGTCATCGGCGGAGCGACCTTCATCTTCGCCGAATCGGGCGAAGCGTAGCTCAGATCGGAGCCGCAATCGAACAGCTCATGCTGGATCATCGTCAACTGCTCCTTCAGATCGTCCCACTCGTCCGCCGGCAGACGGGAGACGAATGCCGCCGCCTGTCCGACGAAAGCGTTCAGCTCGTCGATCGTGCCGTAGGCCTCCACCCTGGCGTCGTCCTTGCCGACCCGAGCGCCGATGACCGATGTTTTCCCGCCGTCACCGGTCCGAGTGTATATTTTCATGGCGGTCGTTCCTCCCTTTCAGTCGGTATCCCTTCAATTCCACAGCCATCCCGGCCGTCAAGCGATAGACGGCATGGCTGGCCCGCAACAAAACGCGGTTCGCCTCGGCCAATCGCCGGGCGTACTCTATTTCCCGCGCAGACGGGCTAAGCCCGGCCGCCGGCTCCTCGGACACGACGACGATTTTGCCCTCGAACGCCAGAATCGCATCGATCGCCGCCCCCCACATGGCCGCTTCCTTTCCGGCGGGATCGGCTTCGGTTCCCCGCTTCTCCAACCGTGCGAACGACGCTCTGAGCCAGCCTGCCAAGCTGTCGATGACGACGACTCTCCGTTCGGCGCGGAAGAAGTTCGACTCCATATTGATCGCATGGATTTTGGTGGGCAGCGTCTCGTCCGCCTCCAACGACGTCCGGTAGAACCCTTCTTCGGCCGGTGAGAGCTTCGAGGCTTCGCCGTTCGGAAAAGAAGGACAAGACAGCCGAAAGCCTTCGCGCCCAACGGCGATCGCCAGCTCGTCCGCGAAAGCCGATTTCCCGCTGCCGACACCGCCGATCACGAACCATAGCATCTTGCTCCCTCCTCTTCCGATAGAAAAAAGAGGCGGGTGAGTTCGTCACCGCGCCTGCTCCCTGCCCAAAATAACGACCTTCATATATTCGTTAATCTTCCGATCCAATTGCCGGCTCAGTTCCATTACGGAATCGGCGACCAAGGAACGCTCCTGCAGGAAAGTATCCGTCATCACCTGGCGCAGACGGTCGATTTCTTCGGCCAATTCGATTGCCGCTCGGCCCGAGTTATGAGAAATGATGGGTGCATCGGCTTGTAAAGAAGATATCCTCTTCGATTTATGTTTTGCCGCAGCCATGTAACTCCCCCTTCTCATGTCGAAAAATCAAGTCTCGGCCGGGTCGAAAATCATGGTAATTATAGCAAAACACGACTATTTTGAATATGGTTTTTGCCAATTATTCATTTTTATTCCAAACTTCTAAGAAACAGGTGTATCCTCTCCATCGCTTCGGTCAGCTGAGCGACGGAGGTCGCGTAGCAGCAGCGCAGGAAGCCTTCACCGCCCTTGCCGAACACGTGACCAGGCACCGCCGCGACTTTGCCTTCCAGCAGCAGCCTTTCGGCGAACTGCTCCGACGTCAGCCCGGTAGAACGGATAGACGGGAACGCATAGAACGCGCCTTGAGGCTCGTGGCACTCCAGTCCCATATCGCGGAAGCCCTGCACGACCAGTCGGCGCCTCTGATTGTAGGATTCCATCATCCGATCCTTTTCTTCCAGGCCGCCCTTGGTCAGCGCTTCGAGCGCAGCCACCTGCCCCATCGTCGGGGCGCACATAATCGTATATTGATGAATCTTGAGCATGGCGCTGATCAGGTCGGGATGGCCGCACGCGTATCCCATCCGCCAGCCCGTCATCGCGAACGCCTTGGAGAAGCCGCTGACGAGAATCGTTCGATCCTTCATGCCCGGCAGCGAGGCAAAGCTCGTGTGCTTGCCGTTAAACGTCAGCTCCGCATAGATTTCGTCGGAGATGACAATCAGATCGTGCTCTTCGACGATCTTGGCGATCGGCAGCATCTCTTCGTACGTCATAATCGCGCCGGTCGGATTGCTCGGATAGCAGAGGACGAGAATTTTCGACTTCGGCGTAATCGCCGCCCGCAAGCTTTCCGGAGTCAGCTTGAACTGGTCCTCAGCGAACGTCTCGATCCCGACCGCAACCCCGCCGCTTAACGAAGTGATCGGCGAATAGGAAATATAGCAAGGCTCCGGCACGAGAATCTCGTCCCCGGGCTCGATCAGAGCCCGAAGCGCCAGATCGATGCCCTCGCTGCCTCCTACCGTAACGATCACTTCCTTGCCCGGATCGTAGGTCAGCTCAAA
Source organism: Cohnella hongkongensis (assembly GCF_042654645.1). Classification (NCBI taxonomy): domain Bacteria; kingdom Bacillati; phylum Bacillota; class Bacilli; order Caryophanales; family Paenibacillaceae; genus Cohnella; species Cohnella hongkongensis. The sequence goes on from NZ_JBHSEP010000010.1 coordinate 201,902, forward strand.
CTGCTGGTGCAGGTACTGTCCGATCGCTTCGCGCAGCTCCAGCATGCCCGCGTTCGGAGAGTATTGGGTCTTGCCCTTCTCCAGGGAATACACGGCGGCATCCCTGACCCGCCAAGGCGTTACGAAGTCCGGCTCTCCTACGCCTAGCGTAATGATATCCTTGTCTTTGCTGGCGCTGACCAAGTCGAAGAAACGACGAATTCCCGACGGCGGAATCTCGCGGGCATGGGAAGCCAGATAGCGCTCCATTCCGCCGCTCCGCGAAGAACCGGCCAGCGCGGCTTTCGGCTTTACCTCATCTTTAATCATCCGGCATTCTTCCTTTACATTGGACTACGGATTTATGGCGATACGAGCAGACGATGATCGTCTTCGAACTCTTCGAAAATAATGCCGTCCTGCTTGTATTTCTTGAGAATAAAGAACGTTTTCGTGGAAATGACCGATTCGATCGTCGACAGTTTGTTCGAGACGAACGAAGCGACCTCCTTCAGGTTCTTGCCCTCGATCTCGACGAGCAGATCGAAAGCGCCCGACATCAGGTAGACCGATTTCACTTCAGGGTATAAGTAAATGCGTTCTGCGATGTTCTCGAATCCGCGCCCTCGTTCCGGGGTGCATTCCACCTCGATCAGAGCCGTGACTTTCTCGTCGTCGACTTTGCTCCAATTCACGACCGTCGCATACTTGACAATGACATGGTCCTGCTCCATCTCCGCGATTGCCGCAGACACTTCCTCTTCCGAAGCCCCCAACATCGTCGCGATCGTAGCGGCGGACAAGCGGGCGTCCTCCTTGAGCAAATCCAAGATGCTCAGCTTCAATTCGTTCATCCTAATCCCTCCTGAATTACTCTTCATGATACATCAAAAACAGGCTGCATGGATAGTGAAATCCAAGGAAGGTCTAAAAAATCCCCGCACCGGCAACAAGATTGCCGAACGGGGAATCGTCGAGGTAATCGATGCTTACTGGAATGCGGGCGCTTGAGCTCCGTTCGGCGCATTCATCGCGTTGCCGGCTTGCGCCGCCTGCGTCTGCTGAACGAATTGCGTCGTCTTCTGCTGCGTCTGCTGATAGCTCTTCAACTGCTTGTCCAGCTCCGGCTTGATGGCCGGCGAAGAGGCGCTGTACATGTTGTTCTGCTGCATGACCGTATACAGTTCCCCTTGCAGCTTCAGCGTATCGTCCAACAATTGAGTGAACATTTGCCGGACTTCCGGGCATACCGACTCCGTGGCCGCCGTCGCATATTCGCGCGTAACCCGTTTGAGATCGGACAGAATCGTATAGCCCATATCTTCGTCTGGCAGAACCGGATGATTGACCATTCCTTTGACCTCCTTTATGCTTTATGCTTGTTGCGGCTGAGCCGGCGCGATCGACTGGTGCTGCTGCAAAGCGTTCAACAAGGTGCTGTAGTGCTGCGTGTGCACGTCCACCATATGGGAACATGCCTGACGCAGCTGCGGATTCGTCATCGTGGCCGCGCCGATCGCGCACTGTTTAATCAACAAATCCTCGTTGGACATCGAATCCGCGATGTATTCCAGCTCTTTGGCTGTAATGGGCTGTATCACCTTTCATTCCTCCCGTCGTTCTTTGGCACATCGGCCAATATTCTTCCTCTATTTCCCGCCGGATATGCACCTGCGCCTCAACTTCAGCGCGTGCCCCTCCTGAGCTATCCGCAGTTCCCTTTCGTCTGGCCGGATTTCCACTTCTCCTTTTCTCACCACCTGAGCCATCTGCAGACCCGTCCCATTCCCTCTGCCCTCTATACTCTTTACTCTTTACTCTTTACTCTTTGCTCTTTTTCGTTCCCTGAGTCATCTGCAGATCCCTTTCGTCTGGCCGATGTCCAACTTCCCCTTTCCTCATCTCCTGAGTTATCTGCAGATTCTCATCTCCTAGCCGACTTGCACCTCCCTTTTTTCTCGTCACCTGAGCCATAGCCCGAGCCCGGGTCCGTACCCTATCTGCCATTCGCTCAGGGAGACGTTTGTGGAGACATATCCTCGTTCTTGGTCCCCAAAAAATCGAGAAATTTTCTATTTTTTCGTCAAAATAACTTGAAATAGGAACAAATGTTTGGTATTCTTAAATCAGAACAAATGTTCTTGTCGGGGCGGTGGGTGGATTGATGTCGTTACGCAAGTTTATGGCTCTTTTTCCGGACGAGCAGGCTTGCCGGGATTACTTATTTGCCGTTCGGTGGCCTCGCGGCTTTATTTGTACCAAGTGCGGCGAGTCCAAGTACTGCTTGATCAAGACGCGCAACGTCTACGAATGCGCCCACTGCAAGACCCAGACCTCTATTACTTCCAATA